>NZ_JBEPBI010000005.1:0-113268 GCF_040299045.1 Streptomyces sp. NPDC001027 | reverse complement strand
CTGGCGTTGATTTTTGGCACGCTGTTGAGTTCTCAAGGAACGGACGCTTCCTTCGTACTCACCCTCTCGGGCTTTCCTCCGGGCAGTTTCCCTTCGGTCTTGCGTTTCCGACTCTATCAGACCGTTTCCCGATCCGATTTCCTCGGTGCTTTCCAGGTTCCCCGCTTATCTCGCGGTTTCCCTTTCCGGCGGTTCCGACTCTACCAGACCCTTTCGGCCCTGATTCCCAGTCAGCGGGAGTCGTCTTCCCGGCTGTTGGGCCGTTCCGACGGGTGAGACTTTAGCGGATTCCCGGCCTCCGAAGCCAATCGGGGGCTGCGCACTTTCGAACGCGGATTCCTCATTTCGCGAATACGCACGCCAATGAACGCGACAGCAGACGAGTCGACTGTTGTCGAGTAGTTGGTTGGTACCTGCGGAATGGCTGTCCGGGGACCGACCGGGGTCGGCGCTCACGTCGGACAACTCGGAGAACACTACGTTTCACGCCTGGGTGTGTCAACTCATGTCCCGGGAGCACCCCGGAGGCGTACGCTGGCTCCCATGACTACGCGTACGTGCACCCAGCTGTGGTGGGCCGCCTGACAGGCGGCCGTGTTCACGTATGCACTCAACGGCCGCCGCTCCGGCGGCCGTTCTAGTCTCTCCCACCAGAACCCGGGGGCCGGCCGGCCGGAACGGCGGTCTCGACCAGGAGGTGGAGAGATGAAGCGGGTCTTCAGCGGAGTCAAGCCGACCGGGCATCTGACGCTGGGGAACTACCTGGGCGCGCTCCGGCAGTGGGCCGAGGTCGACCAGCACCGGGCCGACTCCCTGTTCTGCGTCGTAGACCTGCACGCCCTGACCGTCGACCATGATCCGGCGCGGGTGCGACGGCTGAGCCGGCAGGCGGCCACGCTGCTGCTGGCGTCGGGGCTGGATCCGGACCTGTGCACCGTCTTCGTCCAGAGTCATGTGGACGAGCACGCACGGCTGTCGTATCTGCTGGAGTGCGTGGCCACCGACGGCGAGATGCGGCGGATGATCCAGTACAAGGAGAAGGCCGCGCGGGAGCGGGAGCGCGGGGGCAGTGTGCGGCTGTCGTTGCTCACCTATCCCGTGCTGATGGCGGCGGACATCCTGGCCTACGGGACCCATGAGGTGCCGGTCGGGGACGACCAGGCGCAGCATGTGGAGCTGGCACGGGACCTGGCGGGGCGGTTCAACCAGCGGTACGGGCACACGTTCGTGGTGCCGAAGGCGACGCTGCCCGCGGTCGCGGCGCGGGTGATGAACCTGCAGGAGCCGGCGTCCAAGATGGGCAAGAGCGACGACTTCGGGCCCGGCATCGTCTATCTGCTGGACGAGCCGGAGGTGGTGCGCAGGAAGATGATGCGAGCCGTCACCGACAGCGGGCGGGAGGTCGTGTACGACCGGGCGGGGCGGCCCGGGGTCGCGAACCTGCTGGAGATCCTCGCCGCCTGCACCGGCGGGGATCCGGCGGCGATGAGCGCCGGGTACGGGTCGTACGGCGCGCTGAAGAAGGACGCCGCGGAGGCGGTGGTCGCGGTCCTGGAACCCCTGCAGGCCAGGCACCGGGAGCTGTGCGCCGACCCGGGGTACGTGGAGAGGGTGCTGCGGGACGGGGCCGAGAAGGCGCGGGGCATGGCCCGGCCGGTCGTGGACCGGGCCTATCGCGCGATCGGGCTGCTCCCGCCGCTGACGGAGGCGGCGGCGGATGCGCAGTCCGGGATCACGGCGGAGGCGGTGACGGCGTCTGCGGCGGAGGCTGCGTTGAACGCGGCCCGGTAGGCGCGGGGGCTGGTGGCGAGGCGTGATGCGAAGTGCTGGCGCATCGTGACCTCGCTGCCGAAGCCGGCGCGCCGGGCGACCTCGGGCATCGCGAGGTCCGTGCGCTCGAGCAGTCGTTGGGCGGCGGCGATCCGCTGGTCGAGGAGCCAGCGCAGAGGGGTCGCCCCCGTCTCGGCGGTGAAGTGACGGGCGAAGCTGCGCGGCGACATGCCCGCGCGCGGCGAGGTCGGCGACGGTGAGCGGTTCGTGCAGTCGGCGCAGGGCGTGTTCGCGGACGGCGGCGAGGGCGTCGGCGTCCCGGTCCGCGCGGGGCGTGGGGTGCTCGATGAACTGCGCCTGGGTGCCGGTGCGGAAGGGGGCGGTGACCATCGAGCGGGCGATGGCGGCGGCCGCTTCCGCGCCGTGGGAGCGGCGGACCAGATGGAGGCAGAGGTCGATGCCGGCTGCCGTGCCGGCGGCGGTCCAGATGTTGTCGTCCTCGATGAAGAGGGCGTCGGGGACGACGTCGACCCGGGGGTGGTGGGTGCGGAGGAGGTCGACGAGGTTCCAGTGGGTGATCGCTCGGCGGTCGTCGAGGAGGCCCGCCTGGGCGAGGGTGAAGGCGCCGCCGCAGAGGGCCGCGAGGGTGGTGCCGCGTGCGTGGGCGCGCCGGAGGGCGTCGAGAACGGGTGCGGGCGCCGGGGTGAGGTGGTCGTCCAGACCGGGGACGAGGACCAGATCGGCGCGGGAGAGCCAGGCCAGGGTGCGGTCCGGGAAGAGAGCCAGCCCGCCGCGCATCGGGACGGGCGTGGTGGGGTCGACGGCCACGCGGCGCAGTTCGAAGGCCGGGGCGCCGCGGTCGGTGCGGTCGGTTCCCCAGACCTCGTTGATGACGGAGACGTCGAAGGCGCGGATGCCGGGGAACGCGACGAGGGCGACCCGGTGGGCGGGCTTCTTCATGGCTGGCAGTAAACTATCGATCGATGACTTCTGTACCTCTGGGGCGTGTCCTCGGGCGGCGGCAGGATCGTGGGCATGGACATCGCAGAGAACGCAGCGCTGGTGGTCGTGGACGTGCAGAAGGGCTTCGAGGAGCTCGGGTTCTGGGGCGAGCGCAACAATCCGGAGGCGGACGACAACATCGCCGCCCTCATCGACGTCTGGCAGGCCTCGGGGCGGCCGGTCGTGTTCGTGCGGCACAACTCGTCGGGGCCGCGGTCGCCGTTGCGGGCGGGTTGTCAGGGCAACGACTTCAAGGAGTACGTGCAGGCACGAAGGGGGCGGGGTGCGGGACCCGAGCTGCTCGTCACGAAGACGGTGAACTCGGCGTTCCTCGGGACGCCGGATCTGGGGGCCTGGCTGACGGCTCAGGGGATCGAGCAGATCGTGGTGGCCGGGATCCAGACCAACATGTGCGCGGAGACGACGGCGCGGATGGGCGGGAACCTCGGGTACGACGTGCTGTTCGCGTACGACGCGACGTACACGTTCGGTCTGGAGGGGCCGTTCGGCTGGCGGCGGAGCGCCGAGGAGCTGGCGCAGGCCTCGGCGGTGTCGCTGCACGGGGGCGGGTTCGCGCGCGTGGTGACCACGAAGGAGATCGTGGGGGCGGCCGGCGGGTGAACGCCGGGCCGCCGGGACGTCGGGACGCCGCTTCGCCTCCTCCGCAGGCGGGCCTTTCTCGGGAGTCGGGTCTTTCTCGGGAGTCGGGCCTTTCGGTGGGTCAGTCCTTTTTGCCGGAGGCCAGGGCGCGGCTGCGGTCGCGGGCGGCCTCCAGGGCGGCGATGAGCGCGGCCCGCACGCCGTGGTTCTCGAGTTCGCGGATCGCGTTGATGGTGGTGCCGGCGGGAGACGTGACGTTCTCGCGGAGCTTGACCGGGTGTTCGCCGCTGTCGCGGAGCATCGTCGCGGCGCCGATCGCGGACTGGACGATCAGGTCGTGGGCCTTGTCGCGGGGCAGGCCGAGCAGGATGCCGGCGTCCGTCATGGCTTCGACCAGGTAGAAGAAGTAGGCCGGGCCGGAGCCGGAGAGCGCGGTGCAGGCGTCCTGCTGGGACTCCGGGACGCGGAGCGTCTTGCCGACGGCGCCGAAGATCTCCTCGGTGTGGGCGAGGTGGTCGGCGGTGGCGTGGGTGCCGGCGGAGATGACGGACATGGCCTCGTCGACGAGGGCGGGGGTGTTCGTCATGACGCGGACGACGGGCGTTCCGGGGGCGAGGCGCTCCTCGAAGAAGGAGGTGGGGATGCCGGCCGCTCCGCTGATGACCAGGCGGTCGGCCGGGACGTGGTCGGCGAGTTCGGCCAGAAGGGCGCCCATGTCCTGCGGCTTCACCGTGAGGATGAGGGTGTCGGCGCTCTTGGCGGCCTCGGCGTTGGTGACCGGGGTGACTCCGTAGCGGGTGCGGAGTTCTTCGGCGCGCTCGGGGCGGCGGGCGGTGACGAGGAGGTCGGCGGGGGGCCAGCCGCCGCGGATCATGCCGCTGAGGAGGGCTTCGCCGATCTTGCCGGTGCCGAGGACTGCGACTTTCTGGGTCATGGCTGGGGGGTCCTCCGGAGGGGTGCGTCGTGGGTGTGCGCGCCGCGGTGATGCCGTCGTCGTCCGGGGTCATCCTCGCACCGGGGGTGGGGGGTCGGTCGGCGCGTCCGGTGGGCGGACGTGGGTTTCGCCCCCGCCGCCCCTTCCCGTCCCGTCCAAACGGGGGCTGTGCCCCCGAACCCCCCTTCGGCCCTGGACGGGCCTCGTCCTCAAACGCCGGACGGGCTGGGATAGCGGGCCTCGTCCTCAAAGACCGGACGGGCTCGGAGAGCGGCCTCGTCGTCAAAGGGTCGGAGGGTCGGGCTGGTCATGGTGTGCGGCGGCGGAGGGTCGCTGCGCCCAGGCAGAGGACGAGGAGGGCGCAGCCGCCGACGATGACGACGTCCCTGACGAAGGTGGTCGTCATGTCGGTGTGGGTGAGGACCTCGTTCATGCCGTCGACCGCGTACGACATGGGGAGGACGTCCGAGAGGGTCTCCAGGGCCGGGTGCATGGTGTCCCGGGGAGCGAAGAGGCCGCACAGGAGGAGTTGGGGGAAGATCACCGCCGGCATGAACTGGACGGCCTGGAACTCGGAGGCCGCGAAGGCCGAGACGAAGAGGCCGAGGGCGGTGCCGAGGAGGGCGTCCAGGAGCGCGACCAGGAGGAGCAGCCAGGGGCTGCCGGTGACGTCCAGGTCGAGGAACCAGACGGCCAGGCCGGTGGCGAGGGCCGACTGGACGATCGCGAGGGCTCCGAAGGCCAGGGCGTAGCCGGCGATCAGATCGCCCTTGCCGAGGGGCATCGCGAGGAGGCGTTCGAGGGTGCCCGAGGTGCGTTCGCGCAGGGTGGCGATGGACGTGACCAGGAACATCGTGATCAGCGGGAAGACGCCCAGCAGGGACGCGCCGACGTTGTCGAAGGTGCGGGGGCTGCCGTCGAAGACGTACCGGAGCAGGAACAGCATCACGCAGGGGATGAGGATCATCAGCGCGATGGTGCGGGGGTCGTGGCGCAGTTGGCGCAGGACGCGGGCGGCGGTGGCCGCGGTCCGGGAGGCGTTCAGAGCGCCGGTCGGGGCGGTGGTACGGAGGGAAGCCGGGGTGTCCGGGGCGTCGGGCGCGTCGGGAGTGTCCGGGGTCGTCGTGGTGGTCATCGGGTGGTCTCCTTCGCGCGGGCCGCTTCCGTCGCGGCGTCCACGAGGTGCAGGAAGGCCGACTCGACCGTGTCCGCTCCGGTGCGGGCGCGCAGGTCGGCGGGGGTCGCGTCGGCGAGGATCTCGCCCTCGCGCATCAGGAACAGGCGGTGGCAGCGCTCGGCCTCGTCCATGACGTGGGAGGAGATGAGGAGGGTCGCGCCCCTGATCGCGGCGATGTCGTGGAAGAGGTTCCACAGGTCGCGGCGCAGGACCGGGTCCAGGCCGACGGTCGGTTCGTCGAGGACCAGGAGCTCCGGGGCGCCCAGCAGGGCGACGGCCAGGGAGACGCGGTTGCGCTGGCCGCCGGAGAGGTTGCCGGCGAGGGCGTCGGCGTGGGTGGTGAGGTCCACGTCGGCGATGGCCCGGGTGACGTTCTCCCGGCGGCGGTCCGCTGCCGCTCGGCCCGGGTCGAGGATCGCGGCGAAGTAGTCCAGGTTCTGGCGGATCGTCAGGTCGTCGTAGACCGACGGCGCCTGGGTGACGTAGCCGATGCGGGTGCGCAGACCGGCGTGACCCGCGGGGCGGCCCAGCACGTCGAGGGTCCCCGCGACCTTGGCCTGGGTGCCGACGATCGAGCGCATCAGGGTCGACTTGCCGCAGCCGGAGGGCCCGAGCAGGCCGGTGATCTGGCCGCGCGGGACGGTGAAGTCGAGGGCGCGCAGGACGGTGCGCGGCCCACGGACCACGGTCAGGCCTTCGGCGCGTACGGCGGGAGCGTCGGGCGGTCGAGCGCCGGACGCCTTAGAATTCATCATGCGATGAATAATGCTCGCGGAGCCGGGGGCCGTCAAGTTGCGATGCGGGGGCGGGCAGGGCGGAGCCGAGCGGATTCCGGGGCCGCACATGCGTGCGCGGCGGCCCCGGAGACGGGTGCCGCCGCGCACGGTCGGGCGGAGGGAGGACAAGAGGAGGGAAGGGCGCCTCGGGTCAGGGCTTGATCGCGAGCAGCAGGACGACGTCGTAGACCTCTTCGACGATGCCGTCGGGGAAGGCCCGTATCAGGTGGTCGCGTTCCTCGGCGAGGTAGGCGGCGGCCGACTCCTCGCCGTGGACCAGGAAGATCGAATGGCTGCCGATGTTGGCCAGATGGGTGTCCAGGGGGACCCGGCGGCTCCAGCGGACCGTGCGACGGACCAGGTCGAGGCGGCCCTCGGGGTCGACGACACGGACGTCCACGTTCTTGTTGCCAGCGCCGGTGTCCTGCCCGAAGCGGCGGCCGAGGCGTTCCGCCGCCTCGGCGAGCCAGGGCACGTCGAGGGCGTCGGTGTTCCACCACAGCGCCAGCGCCCCGCCGGGACGCAGCACCCGCAGCGCCTCCGGGACCGAGCGCGCCGGGTCGGTCCAGTGCCAGGACTGGGCGTAGGTCAGGAAGTCGACGCAGGAACCGGCCAGCGGGAGGCGGTTGCCGTCGCCGCGGACGACCGGCACGCCGGGAAGGGCCAGGCGCAGTTGCGCGGCCATGCCGTCCCCGGGCTCGACGGCGAGGACGTCCGCTCCGCGGGCGTGCAGGCGCGCGGTCGACAGGCCGGTGCCGGCCCCGACGTCCACTGTGCGCGCGCCGGCGAGGGGGCGGCCGGCGAGGTCCTCGACCACGTCGAAGAGGGCGTCGGGATAGGAGGGCCGGTTCGCGGCGTACTGGGCCGCGGCGGCGTCGAAGGAACGGGCTCGGGCCGCGTGGGAGGGGGCGGGAGTGGAAGCCGTCATGGGGCCATGGTGGCCGGGGCGGGCGGGGAGCGGAACAGGACCCTTGTCCCTGCCCGGGGCGGCTCAGCGGCGGCGGCGCTTCTTCGACGGGTTGCCGGTGCGGCGCTTCGTGCGGCTTTCGTGCCGTCGGCGGGCCGCCTCGTACTCCTCTCGGTGGAGTCTCTCGCCGGGCGCCTCGGTGAGGGCGCGGAAGAAGTACGCGAGCAGCGAGCCGACGAAGCCCACCGCCAGCAGTCCGCGCAGGGACGCCTGGCGGTCGGGGTCGGGGCGCTTGGCGAAGCCGTCCCAGGTGTGCCGGAAGGCGAGCGCGCTGCACACCGCGAACATCACGACGACCAGGACGGTCACGAAGCCGCCCAGGTCGGCGATCGCGATGCCCTGGTAGGCGAAGCGCAGCACGAGACACGAGACCACGACGGCGAGCAGTGAGCCGAGGGCGACCGCGCCGCGCCGGACGGCGTAGCCCCGCGGGCCGCCTTCGTGGTCCAGCCAGGTGGTGCCGAAGAACCGCAGGGGCTCGGGGCGGGGGCCGGCGTCGGCGGGGTCTCCTGCCGCGCCGGCGGGGGCGCCCGGGGAGACCTCGTCGGCGCGCCGGGATTCCGCCGGGCTGTCCGGGGTGCCGTTTTCGTCGCTCACGGCACGATTATGGCTCCGGGTGCGGACGGCCCGACGGGTGGGTGCCCGCGGAGGGTCTGCCTGGCGGGTGTTCGCGGACCGTCAGCCGGGTGGGCGCCCGGGGGCGGCCTGCCTGGTGAGTGCCTGGGGGCCGCCCGACCGGTAAGCGCCTGGGGCCGCCCGACCGGTGAACGACTTGGGGGCCGCCCGAGCGGTGAGCGCCTGGGGCCGTCGCCCTGGGGGCCGCCGGTGAAGTCGCCGCGGATCGCGACCCCCGCCCGCGATCACGGCCCTCGGCCCTCGCCCCTCGACTGCAAAGCCCCGCCCGATTCCCCCGGCCGGAGACTGCGGGCCGGAGACTCCGGCGGGCACTCCGGGCGGAGACTCCCGCCCCGGCCCGAAATGCCCGCCTTCTGGATCAGGAGCAGCGCGGGGCGATGTATCCGTCGCTGCCCGTCCGCACGTAGGCGTCCGAGACGAACTGGCCGTCGGCGATGTTGTCCCAGATGTTCGTGGTGCCGTACGGACCGGAGACCGAGGTGCCCGGGCTCTGGCAGAAGACGGGGACCCTCGCGCCCTCGGCCAGGACCCGGACGATCGAGTAGCCGGTGCCGGGGCCGCTGCGTACGTTCAGCCGGACGTCCGGCGCGACCGGATAGTAGGTGAGCGCGGCGGTCGCGGTGACGGCTTCCGCCGCTTCGCTGTTCCCGGCCTCTTCCACGCGTTCGACAGACATGTGAAACCTCCCCCGTTGCACCCCATGACTGCCATGGGGTCCCGTTGATTCCCCCGAAACCGCCCATCAAACACGCGTGCGGAATTCGTACGCGGAGGCTAGCAAGCCGCCTCTGCGCTGTACGAGTCATCGACTAGGCTCCGTCCGGCGCGTGCGCGGACGAGCGGATGAACAGCACGGGGGTGGTCCATGACGCCACAGCGCGACACCGGGGCGGGCGCGGAAGCGGAACTTCCGGAGTACGCAGGTCACTACCGCCTTGAGGAGTGCCTGGGTTCCGGCGGCATGGGCGTGGTGCATCTGGCCCGCAGCACCTCCGGCATGAAGGTCGCGGTCAAGGTCGTGCACGCCCGGTTCGCCCGCGATCCCGAGTTCAGGGGGCGGTTCCGGCAGGAGGTGGCGGCCGCCCGCCGGGTGAGCGGGGCGTTCACCGCGCCCGTCGTCGACGCCGACCCTGAGGCCGAACGGCCTTGGATGGCGACCCTGTTCACCCCCGGCTCGACCATCGCCGAGCAGGTGAAGCGGAACGGGCCCATGAACGCCGGTGAGTTGCGGCGGCTGATGGCCGGCCTCGCGGAGGCGCTGCGGGACATCCACCGGGTGGGCGTCGTGCACCGGGACCTGAAACCGAGCAACGTGCTGCTCGCCGAGGACGGTCCGAAGGTGATCGACTTCGGCATCTCCCGCCCGAAGGACAGCGAACTGCGCACCGAGACGGGCAAGTTGATCGGCACGCCGCCGTTCATGGCGCCGGAGCAGTTCCGGCGCCCACGGGAGGTCGGGTCCGCCGCCGACGTGTTCGCGCTCGGCTCCGTGATGGTGCACGCCGCGACGGGACGCGGGCCGTTCGACTCCGACAGCCCGTACGTCGTCGCCTACCAGGTCGTCCACGACGAGCCGGACCTGACCGGCGTGCCGGACAACCTCGCGCCGCTGGTGACGCGTTGCCTCGCCAAGGAGCCGGAGGACCGGCCCACCCCCGACGAACTCATGCGCGAACTGCGGACGGTGGCGGCCTCCTACGACACGCAGGTGTTCATACCGCCGCAGCGGGCTCTCGACGAGCCGGAGGCCGGGCCGGCCGCCGGGTCCGCGGCGAGAGCAGGGATCGCGACGGAAAGGGATGTCGCAACGGAAGGCGAGGCGGCCGGCGAGCGGGAGCCCGGGGCGGGCGAGGGCGGGAAGCCGCGGGGACGACGCAGGCGCAGGGCGCTCGCGGCCGGCGCGCTGGCCGTCGTCCTCTGCGGCGGCGCGCTGGGCGCGGCCCGGATGCTCGGGAACGGCGACGCCGACCGCGGCGGACGGGGGAACACGGGCGGCGCGGATTCCTCGTCGTCCGCCCTCGCCGACTGGAGCGTGCGGCCCGTGAAGGGCGGCGGTGAGATCGCGCGCGGCGGCACGGGCGGACTGCCGCAGTGCGTGTACGGCACGCGGCTGCTGGTGTGCGCGCAGTCCGGGCAGGTGTCCGCGCTGGACGCGTCCGACGGGCGTGTGCTGTGGCGGCGGTCGGTTCCCGAGGGGGACGGGTCCGTCGAGGCGCCGACGCTCGCCGGCGGACTGGCGCTGGTGGTCACCGACGCGGGCCGGCGGATGGAGGCGCTCGACCCGGCGTCGGGCGTGCCGCGCTGGCATCGGGACCTGACGCCGTACCCGGGCGTCCGCACCGTCGGCGGCACGCTGCTGCTGACCGCGGCCGACGCCACGGTGACCGGCGTGGACGCGGCCACGGGCAGGACGGCGTGGAGCCGGCGGATCCCGGGACTGAGCGAGCCGTACTTCGAGTCGTTCGCGCAGGATGGGCACCCGCTGGCCTATGCGTCGACCACGTCGGACGACGGGCGGCACACCCGGGTCACGGCCGTGGACCCGGCGACCGGCGAGGTGCGCTGGGAGGAGCGGTTCGACGGGACGGTCGTCCCCGCGGGCGCCGTCGGCGGCAGTCTCGTCCTGCTGTCCGAGGGCAGTGCGTACGGGGATGTGGACGCCGTGCTCCGCTACCGGCCGGGGGACGCCGCACCGCGGCGGACCGCCCTGGGCGTCGCCCTCCAGGGGGTGCGCGCCACCGTGCACGGCGACCGGGTCTACCTGCTGGCCTTCGACGGGTCGCTGGTGGCCGTCGACACGGTCGCGGGGAGGGAGCTGTGGTCCCTGCAGACGGCGGTCAGCCGGGGGTCGGCGCCCTCCGCCGACGGCGAGCACGTGTACTTCGGCGCCGCCGACGGACGTCTCCTCGCGGTGGACGCCGAACGCGGCAAACTCGTCGGGCAGACGCGACTGCGGCTCGGGGCCGAGTCGGACAAGGTGGTGGCCTCGCTGCCCGCGCCCATGGCGGTCGACGGCCGTGTCTACGCCGGCGCGCCCGACGGGACCGTCTTCACTGTCGACGGGCGGGCGCCGCAGGACTGGTAGCCGCGGCCGGCACGCGCCGAGGGCCGCCCCGGCACGGAGTTCCGGCGGAGACGGCCCTCGGGGCTTCAGGCTCCGGGCCCTCAGGGCTTCAGAGCTCCAAGCCCCCCCAGACCCTCAGAACCCCCAGGGCTCCAGGTCCTCGGGGCTTCAGGCCCTCTGCGCGTCAGGCCCTCGGGCCTCAGCCCAGCTTCGACACGTCCCGGACCGCGCCCTTGTCGGCGCTCGTCGCCATCGCGGCGTAGGCGCGCAGCGCGGCGGACACCTTGCGCTCGCGGTTCTTCGGGGCGTAGACGCCGCCGAGGGCCGCCTCGCGCCGGGTGAGCTCGGCGTCGTCCACGAGGAGCTCGATGGTGCGGTTCGGGATGTCGATGCGGATGCGGTCGCCGTCCTCGACGAGGGCGATCGTGCCGCCGGAGGCCGCCTCGGGGGACGCGTGGCCGATCGACAGGCCCGAGGTGCCGCCGGAGAAGCGGCCGTCGGTGATCAGGGCGCAGGTCTTGCCCAGGCCGCGGCCCTTGAGGAAGGACGTCGGGTAGAGCATCTCCTGCATGCCCGGGCCGCCCTTGGGACCCTCGTAGCGGATGACGACGACGTCGCCGTCGGTCACCTGCTTGTTGAGGATCTTCTCGACGGCCTCCTCCTGCGACTCGCAGACGACCGCCGGGCCCTCGAAGGTCCAGATCGACTCGTCGACGCCGGCCGTCTTGACCACGCAGCCGTCGACGGCGAGGTTGCCCCGCAGCACGGCGAGGCCTCCGTCCTTGCTGTAGGCGTGCTCGGCGGAGCGGATGCAGCCGCCCTCGGCGTCCTCGTCCAGCGCCTCCCAGCGCTCGGACTGGGAGAAGGCCTCGGCGGAGCGGACGCAGCCGGGAGCCGCGTGCCACAGCTCGAGGGCCTCGGGCGAGGGGGACCCGCCCCGGACGTCCCAGGTCTTCAGCCAGTCCGCCAGGGACGGGCTGTGGACCGAGTTCACGTCCTCGTTGAGCAGGCCGGCCCGGTGCAGTTCGCCGAGCAGGGCGGGAATGCCGCCGGCCCGGTGCACGTCCTCCATGTAGTACGTGCGGTTCTTCGCGACGTTCGGCGCGACCTTGGCCAGGCAGGGCACGCGGCGCGAGACCTCGTTGATCTCCTCCAGGCCGAACGGGACGCCCGCCTCCTGGGCGGCGGCGAGCAGGTGCAGGATCGTGTTGGTCGAGCCGCCCATCGCGATGTCGAGGGCCATCGCGTTCTCGAAGGCCGCGATGGTGGCGATGTTGCGGGGCAGGACCGTCTCGTCGTCCTGCTCGTAGTAGCGGCGGGTGACCTCCATGACCGTGCGGCCCGCGTTCTCGTACAGCGCCCGGCGGGCGGTGTGCGTGGCCAGGACCGAGCCGTTGCCCGGGAGGGAGAGGCCGATGGCCTCGGTCAGGCAGTTCATCGAGTTGGCGGTGAACATGCCGGAACAGCTGCCGCAGGTCGGGCAGGCGTTCTCCTCGATGCGGAGGATGTCCTCGTCCGAGATCTTGTCGTTGACGGCGTCGGAGATCGCGTCGACCAGGTCGAGCGTGCGGACCGTGCCGTCGACGAGCGTGGCGCGGCCGGACTCCATCGGGCCGCCGGAGACGAAGACCGTCGGGATGTTCAGGCGCAGGGCCGCGTTCAGCATGCCCGGCGTGATCTTGTCGCAGTTGGAGATGCAGATCAGGGCGTCGGCGCAGTGCGCCTCGACCATGTACTCCACGCTGTCCGCGATCAGGTCGCGGGAGGGCAGGCTGTAGAGCATGCCGCCGTGGCCCATCGCGATGCCGTCGTCGACGGCGATCGTGTTGAACTCGCGCGGGATGCCGCCGGCCTCGCGGATGGCGTCGCTGACGATCCGGCCGACCGGCTGCAGGTGGGTGTGGCCGGGCACGAACTCGGTGAAGCTGTTGGCCACCGCGATGATCGGCTTCCGGCCGATGTCCGCACCGGGTACACCGGAGGCGCGCATAAGGGCGCGGGCGCCCGCCATGTTGCGGCCGTGGGTGACTGTGCGGGACCTCAGCTCGGGCATCGTCGCTCGCTCCTTCAGAGACTGCGATCAGAGACTTCTGACTGCTGACGAGCGTACGCCGGTCATCCAGAGGGCGGACACTGCGTCCGCATACCGGGACGAATGTCTCACCCCCCGGGCGGGGCTCACGGTCCGGTCAGATGGCCCTGCACGACCGGCGCCACGCGCGCGACGATCTGCTCCAGATCCGCCGACGCGAGCGGCTCCACCTTGATGACGTAGCGCAGCATCGCGCAGCCGACCAGCTGCGCCGCCGCGAGCTCGGCGCGCAGTTCGGCGTCCGGCAGGTCGAGCTGCGCGGCGACGCGGCGCAGCAGCTGCGAGGAGACGAGGCGCCGGAAGACGGCGGCCGCGGTGTCGTTGTTCACGGCCGAGCGCAGGATCGCCAGCAGGGGCTTGCGGGTGGCGGGGTTCTCCCAGACGCCGAGGACGAAGCGGGCGAGCCGCTCGCCGACCTGGTCGAGGGGCCCGTCGGCGATCGCCTCCGGCGCGTGGAGCGCGGGCGCGAAGGCCACCTCGATCGAGGCCTCGAAGACCTGCTCCTTGGTGCCGAAGTAGTGGTGCACGAGGGCCGGGTCGACGCCGGCCGCCTTCGCGATGCCGCGAACGGACGTCTTCTCGTAGCCCCGCTCGGAGAACTCCTCACGGGCGGCCGCCAGGATGCGGTCCCGGGTGTCCGCCGACTCCGCGCGCGGGGGGCGGCCCCGCCTGCGGGCCGTGACGCCGGTCATCGGCGGCGGGCCTTCGGACGCCGGAACCCGGCCGGGGACTTCGGCGAGGAGGACCTCGAGGACGGCATCGCCGGCCCCCGGGAGCCGTCGTCGGACGGGGAGGAGCCCGTGGACGGGGAGGGGGCCGTGGACGGGGAGGGGGCCGTGGGCGAGGACGACGACTCCGTCGAGGACGGCCCTGTCGGCCCCGTCGGCTCCAGCCGGGGCGAGGCGGCCGGGGACGCCGGGGAGGCCGCCGTGGACGGCCTGGGGGGCGCCGACGGCGAGGCGGGCGAGGAGAGCGCGGCCGGCGAGGAGGCCGAGGCCAGGTGCAGGCGGGTGAAGGCGAGGGCCTCCGCAAGGTCGGCCTCGCGTTCGGCGCCGGACATCGCACGCCGTGTGTTGACCTCGATGACGACGTGCCCGTCGAAGCCGGTCTGCGCGAGCCGCTCCAGCAGCTCCGCGCAGGGCTGGGAACCGCGCCCGGGCACCAGGTGCTCGTCCTTCGCCGAACCGTTTCCGTCGGCGAGGTGGACGTGGCCAAGTCGGTCGGCCATGCGGTCGACCATCTGCATCGCGTCCGCGCGGGCCGTCGAGGCGTGGCTGAGGTCGATCGTGAAGTGCCGGTAGTCGTCCTTCGTGACGTCCCAGTCGGGTGCGTACGCGAGCATCTCGCGGTCGCGGTAGCGCCACGGGTACATGTTCTCGACGGCGAACCGCACGTCCGTCTCGTCGGCCATCCGCCAGATGCCGGTGACGAAGTCGCGCGCGTACTGACGCTGCCAGCGGAACGGCGGGTGGACGACGACGGTGCTCGCGCCGAGCCTCTCCGCCGCCGCGCGGGCCCGCTGGAGCTTCGTCCACGGGTCGGTCGACCACACCCGCTGCGTGATCAGCAGGCAGGGGGCGTGAACGGCCAGGATCGGGATGCGGTGGTGGTCGCTGAGCCTGCGCAGCGCGTCGATGTCCTGGCTGACGGGGTCGTTCCAGACCATGACCTCGACGCCGTCGTACCCGAGGCGCGCGGCGATCTCGAAGGCCGTCGCCGTCGACTCCGGGTAGACCGAGGCCGTCGACAGGGCGACCTTCGCATCCGGGATCCGCACGACTGGCTCTGCCATGGGGGACAGGTTACGGGGTGCGGTCGGGTGGGACCGCGCGCCCGATCGCCGTTGTGGTGTTCCCCACGGCGGGCGCGAGCGCCGGGGCTGTGCGCACGTGGGGGCGTGCACGCCGCCGGCCGCGCCCCCACGCGAGGGAGACACGCTCCGCGCGTGAGCGAGCGCACCTCCCGCATGTGAGGGGGACGCTCTCCCGCGTGAGCGAGCGCGCTCCCCACGTGCGGGAGGCGCGCTCCCCGCGTCAGGTGGACGCCATGTGATCCAGCTTGCGGAGGATCACGCCCTCCCTGAGCGCCCAGGGGCAGATCTCCAGCGTCTCCACGCCGAAGAGGTCCATCGCGCCCTCGGCCACCAGCGCGCCGGCGAGAAGCTGGTTGGCCCGGCCCTCGGACACGCCCGGGAGCTCTGCGCGCTGGGCGGTCGTCATGCCGGCGAGGCGGGGCACCCAGGACTCCAGGGACTCCCGCTTGAGCTCACGCTGCGTGTAGAGGCCGTCGGTGGAGCGGGCGGCGCCGGCGATACGGGCGAGCTGCTTGAACGTCTTCGAGGTGCCGACGACGTGGTCGGGGGCGCCGAACCGGCTGAACTCGCCGACCGTGCGGGCGATCTGCGCCCGGGCGTGACGGCGCAGGGCGCGTATGTCCTCGGGGTCGGGCAGGTCGCCGGGGAGCCAGCCCGCGGTGAGGCGGCCGGCGCCCAGGGGCAGGGACGCGGCCGCGTCGGGCTCCTCGTCCATGCCGTACGCGATCTCCAGGGAGCCGCCCCCGATGTCCAGGACGAGCAGTTTGCCCGCCGACCAGCCGAACCAGCGGCGGGCGGCGAGGAAGGTGAGCCGGGCCTCCTCGGCGCCGGTGAGGACCTGGAGCTCCACGCCGGTCTCGGCCTGCACGCGCGCGAGGACGTCGTCGGCGTTGGTGGCCTCGCGCACCGCGGAGGTCGCGAACGGCAGCAGGTCCTCGACGCCCTTGTCCTCTGCGGCCTGCAGGGCCTCGTGGACGACCGTGATCAGCCGGTCTATGCCGTCGTCGCCGATCGCCCCGTCCTCGTCGAGGAGTTGGGCGAGGCGCAGTTCCGCCTTGTGCGAGTGCGCGGGAAGCGGCCGCGCGCCGGGGTGGGCGTCCACCACCAGCAGATGCACCGTGTTCGATCCCACGTCGAGGACACCGAGTCTCATGTAGGGCACGCTACTGCCCGTGAGGCCGTGGGCCGTCCCCGAAGCGGCTTCCGGCGACTTACCCTGGACGCGTGCCAAAGACGAAAAAGGCGAATCCCGACAAATCACCCGGCGGTTCTTCGCGGGCTGACGCGGTGACGGCGGCCAAGAAGGCGAAGAAGGCCCTGGAAGCGACCCAGGCAGCGGACGAGAAGGGGCTCGACTTCGCGCGCGCGTGGGTGGAGTTTCCGGATCCGGCGGACGACGAGCAGGTATTCCGCTGCGATCTGACATGGCTGACCTCTCGCTGGAACTGTGTCTTCGGCAGCGGCTGCCAGGGCATCCAGGCGGGCCGCGCGGACGACGGGTGCTGCACGCTGGGCGCCCACTTCTCCGACGAGGACGACGAGAAGCGCGTCGCCGGACATGTGGCGAGGCTCACCCCCGACATCTGGCAGCACCACGCCGAGGGCACCCGGGACGGCTGGGTCGCGGAGGACGACGAGGGCTCGCGCCAGACCCGTCCGTTCAACGGCTCGTGCATCTTCCAGAACCGTCCGGGCTTCGCGGGCGGCGCGGGCTGCTCGCTGCACATCCTGGCCCTCAAGGAGGGCCGCGAACCTCTGGAGACCAAGCCGGACGTCTGCTGGCAGCTTCCGGTGCGGCGGACGTACGACTGGATCGACCGTCCCGACGACACGCGCGTGCTGCAGGTGTCGATCGGCGAGTACGACCGGCGGGGCTGGGGCCCCGGCGGCCACGACCTGCACTGGTGGTGCACGTCGGCGACCTCGGCGCACGGAGCGGGCGACCCGGTGTACGTCTCCTACCGGCCGGAGCTGACCGAGCTGATGGGCAAGGCCGGCTACGACCGCCTGGTCGAACTGTGCGAGGAACGCCTCGCCGGGCAGCTCCCGCTCCTCGCCCCGCACCCGGCGGACCCGGTGGACCCGGCACGCCGGACCGGCTGAGCGTCCCGGGCGCGTACGACGGGCCGGGCGCCCTCGACGCGTCCGGGAGGCAGGCGGCGCGGCGGGCGAAGGCACGGGCGCAGGCAGGGGCGGCGGCCGGGGGCACGGCACGGGCGGCGGCATGGCGGGCGCGGCTCAGGGCGTCGCCGGGCCCGGCGGTTCGCCGTCGCCGGTCGTCGGCGGCGAGCTCTCCGGATCGGTCGGGGTCGGGTCGGCGGGGGTGGGGTCCGGGTCGGAGCCGGAGGGCGGGTCGGTGGGGGTCGGGTCCGGGTCGGACGGCGTCGTGGGCGTGGGGTCGGGGTCCGTGGCCGGGGGCGGGTCTCCGTGGCCGGGACCGTGGCCGTCCCCCGGGCTGTGGCCCTGACCGTGCCCCGGACCGTGGCCCTGACCCTTTCCGGGGCCGGACGGGCCGGCGGCGGTGCCGTAGCCCTCGATCGAGACCACGGCGCCCGCCGGGGCGACGGCCACGCGTGCGTGCCATGGCCCGGCCGGCTCGCGCAAGTGATCCACGTACACCTTCACCGTCGCCGACTCGCCGGGCCGCAGGACGCCCGCGGACCGGCTCAGGTACAGCCAGGGCGCCGCGGTGACGGCCGACCACCGGATGGGACCGTCGGCGGCGGCGTCCGCGGTCAGGGTGACGAGCGTGGCGCCGCCGTGGGTGGCGGCCGTCACGGAGATCCGCCCGGCGGTGCTCTCGCCGAGTCCCGTGACGCTGACGACCTCCACGGACACGTCCGGGTCGTCGCCCTTCGCGCGGTCGCTGCGGGGGCGGGTGCTGACGTTCCCGGCGTTCTCGTAGCCTCCCGCCCCACCGTCCAGGGCGTCGGAGTCGTGCGCCTCGCTGACGCCGACCGAGCGTCCTTCGGCGCCCTCCCCCGTGGGCGTTCCCCGGTAGGCCGCCCACAGGGCGAGCACGGGAGCGGCGACGACGGTGGCGACGACGGTCGTCGTGACGGCACGCGCGCGCAGCCGCTCCCGGCGGGCGGCGTGGTCCTTGGGGTCCATCGGGAAGCCGCGCCGGTCGTAGCGCGGCGCGGTGGTCCGCCGTGCGCGCGGAAGGTGGCTCATGGCGCCGTGCAGCCGCGCGCGGGGCGCTTCCAGGACGGGCAGCTCGGCGGGGGTGACGCCGGCGCCGGGCCAGCGACCGGGGACGGCGCGTCCGGCGGCCCTGCGGCAGTGCGGGCAGTCGTCGACGTGCCGGACGAGTTCACGGCGCAGTGCGGCGTTGAGCACGAACTGGTTCCCGCCGGTGAGTCGCGCGACGCCGGGACAGCCGCCGGTCTCGACCACGGCGAGAGCCGCACGCGTGCGTTCCACCTCGCAGGCGGCCGTGGCGAGCAGTTCGCGGGCGGCGGCGAGGTCCTTGCCGAGGACGGCCGCGACCTCGTGGACGGCGAGCTGGTGGCGCACGGCGAGTTCGAGCGCCTCGCGCTGTTCCGGGGTGGTGCCGGCGGCCTCCGGCCAGGCCAGCCGGGACAGCTCGCGTCTTTGCCGCTCCTGCTCGGAATCCGGCGCGGCGGCCGTGGAGGCCGTGGAGGCCGTGGTGGATCGGCCGGACGACGTCGACCCGGGCGGGGCGGCGGTCGCCGGTTGCGCTCCCGGTTGCCGTCGGCGGCCCTCGCGGTGGGCCGCGTGTGCGCTCCGGTGATGCTGCCTGGCCTCGGCGAGCTTGCGCAGACAGGCCCAGCGGGCAAGTGCGTAGAGCCATGCCCGGCGGTCGCCCTCGGCGTCCGGTCCGCGCTGACCGCGCCGCTCGGCGAACGCCAGCGCGTCGGCCAGGGCCGCGGTGGCCGCCTCGTGGTCGCACAGAACAGACAGGCAGTAGGTGAACAGGCCGTCCAGGTAAGGCTCGTAGGGCGTGGGCGGCCGCTGCGCGAGCGTGCGCGCCGCTGCGCCGTCGCGCGCCTCCCGGCGCGCCCGGTGCGCGCCGGTCGTGCGGGTCGGGGTTTCCGGGCTGCTGCTCATCACCCGTGCGACCGTAGGCGGCACGGAACCAGCTCTTCCCGCCCCTTGAGCCCTTTTAATTCGTACGGGTGAAACGATCCCTCAAAAGGGGACCGCCCCGGGGGGTCGCATGGCTCGATCGTGAGGGGACGTGGCTGATTCACCGGGGGCGCCGGTGTTTCGCGCCCCCTTCGTCCACAGGCTGGCCCGGCTGTCGGTGCGGGCGGCTACGGTTTCCCCATGGCTGCCCGTACGAAGACCACCAAGGACCGTCCGTCCTACCGCTGCACGGAATGCGGCTGGCAGACGGCCAAGTGGCTCGGCCGCTGCCCCGAGTGCCAGGCCTGGGGCACGGTCGAGGAGTACGGCGCGCCCGCCGTCCGCACCACCGCGCCGGGGCGCGTCACCACCTCCGCCCTGCCCATCGGGCAGGTCGACGGGCGGCAGGCCACCGCCCGCCCCACCGGCGTGCCGGAGCTGGACCGCGTCCTCGGCGGCGGGCTCGTGCCCGGCGCGGTCGTGCTCCTGGCGGGCGAGCCGGGCGTCGGCAAGTCGACGCTGCTGCTGGACGTGGCCGCCAAGTCGGCGAGCGACGAGCACCGCACCCTCTACGTCACCGGTGAGGAGTCGGCGTCGCAGGTCCGCATGCGCGCCGACCGCATCGGCGCCATCGACGACCATCTGTACCTCGCGGCGGAGACCGATCTGGCGGCCGTCCTCGGTCACTTGGACGCCGTCAAGCCGTCCCTGCTGATCGTGGACTCGGTGCAGACCGTGGCCTCCCCCGAGATCGACGGCGCCCCCGGCGGCATGGCCCAGGTCCGCGAGGTCGCGGGCGCCCTGATCCGCGCCTCGAAGGAACGCGGCATGTCCACGCTGCTGGTGGGCCATGTCACCAAGGACGGCGCCATCGCCGGTCCGCGTCTTCTGGAGCACCTGGTCGACGTCGTCCTGAGTTTCGAGGGCGACCGGCACGCGCGCCTGCGCCTGGTGCGCGGCGTCAAGAACCGCTACGGCGCGACCGACGAGGTCGGCTGCTTCGAACTGCACGACGAGGGCATTACGGGCCTTGCCGACCCGAGCGGACTCTTCCTGACACGTCGTGACGAACCGGTCCCGGGCACCTGCCTGACGGTCACCCTGGAGGGCCGCCGGCCGCTGGTCGCCGAGGTGCAGGCGCTCACCGTCGACTCCCAGATCCCCTCCCCCCGCCGCACGACGTCCGGCCTGGAGACCTCGCGCGTCTCGATGATGCTGGCCGTCCTGGAGCAGCGCGGCCGGATCAGCGCGCTCGGCAAGCGGGACATCTACTCGGCGACGGTCGGCGGCGTGAAGCTCTCGGAGCCCGCCGCGGACCTGGCCATCGCCCTCGCCCTGGCGTCCGCCGCCAGTGACACCCCGCTGCCGAAGAACCTGGTCGCGATCGGCGAGGTGGGCCTCGCGGGCGAGGTCAGACGGGTCACGGGCGTGCAGCGCAGGCTCGCCGAGGCCCACCGTCTGGGCTTCACGCACGCCCTCGTACCGGGCGATCCCGGCAAGATCCCGGCGGGCATGAAGGTCCTGGAAGTGGCGGACATGGGGGACGCCCTGCGGGTCCTGCCGCGCTCCCGTCGCCGAGAGGCCCCACAGGACGCGGAGGACCGCCGGTAGACTTTGCCCTGGTCTCGCCCGTCCGTACGAACGAGTGCGCGAAACGGGGACGCCCCAGACCCCAGTGACCGGAGGAGTGCAGTGGCAGCCAACGACCGGGCGGCAGCTCCCGGAAAGTCCGGTGGGAGTTCCGGTGCCGACGGCCTGATGCGCGCCGCGCTGAGCGCGGTGGCCCCCGGCACGGCCCTGCGCGACGGCCTGGAGAGAATCCTCCGCGGCAACACCGGCGGGCTGATCGTGCTGGGCTCCGACAAGACGGTCGAGGCGATGTGTACGGGCGGATTCGTCCTGAACGTGGAGTTCGCGGCCACGCGTCTGCGCGAGCTGTGCAAGCTCGACGGCGGCATCGTGGTCTCCTCCGACCTGTCGAAGATCCTCCGGGCCGGCGTCCAGCTGGTGCCCGACCCCATGATCCCCACGGAGGAGACCGGCACCCGGCACCGCACTGCGGACCGGGTCAGCAAGCAGGTCGGCTTCCCGGTCGTCTCGGTCTCGCAGTCCATGCGCCTGATCGCCCTGTACGTCGACGGGCAGCGCCGGGTCCTGGAGGACTCGGCGGCGATCCTGTCCCGTGCGAACCAGGCGCTGGCCACCCTGGAGCGGTACAAACTCCGCCTGGACGAGGTCGCGGGAACGTTGTCAGCGCTGGAGATCGAGGACCTGGTGACGGTCCGGGACGTCTCCGCGGTCGCCCAGCGACTCGAGATGGTGCGCCGCATCGCCACCGAAATCGCCGAATACGTGGTCGAACTGGGCACGGACGGACGACTGCTCGCCCTCCAGCTCGACGAGTTGATCGCGGGCGTGGAGCCGGAGCGCGAACTGGTGGTCCGGGACTACGTTCCCGAGCCGACGGCCAAGCGTTCCCGCACGGTCGACGAAGCGCTGCACGAGCTGGACGCGCTCACCCACGCCGAGCTCCTGGAACTGTCCACGGTCGCCCGCGCACTGGGCTACACCGGCTCCCCCGAGGCACTGGACTCGGCGGTCTCCCCGCGCGGCTTCCGCCTGCTGGCGAAGGTGCCGCGCCTGCCGGGGGCGATCATCGACCGTCTCGTGGAGCACTTCAGCAGCCTGCAGAAGCTGCTCGCCGCGAGCGTCGACGACCTCCAGACGGTGGACGGCGTGGGCGAGGCACGGGCCCGCAGCGTCCGCGAGGGCCTGTCCCGACTGGCCGAGTCCTCGATCCTGGAGCGGTACGTCTGACCGCGCCCGCCGGCGGGTGAGCGGGGGCGCGCGGGGCGCTGGTGGGCGCGGGGCGCTCAGTCGTCCTTGAGCACGAACGACGTCTGCGCCTTCGCGAAGCCCGGGGCCTGCGCCTCGAGGAGATACGTGCCGGCCCTGGCCGTCCCGGCCGGCGGAGTCGCGCACTGGGGGGCGCTCGGCTTGCGGTCCCACTTCACGGTGTAGGTGAAGCTCTGCCCGGCCGGCACCCGGTACAGCAGGCTCCCGGAGACCTTGGGGCAGTCCGCGGAGGACCAGTAGTCCTTGTCGTCGGCCGCCTGAGTGATCGTCAACACCGCCCGCTTCGGGCCGAGATCGACCTTGCAGTCGCTCGCCGAGCCGTTCTTCGCGATCAGCTGGAACGTCGGCGTCTGGTCGGGCGAGTAGTCGTTGCGGACACTGCGCAGCGTCCAGGTGACCGCGCCCGCGGTGCAGTTGGGGAGAGTCGTGCCGACGGGCAGCGTCGTGGCCGTACCGCCGCCACCGGCACCGCTGCCGACGCCGCTGCCGACGCCACCGGCGTCGGCGCCTGCCGCATTGCCGTCACCGCTGCCGTTGGCGCCGTCGTCGGTGTCGCCGGAACCGGCCGAGCCGCCGTCCGAGCCGCCGGAACCGGCGCCCGCGTCCGCACCCGATCCGCTGGAGGAACCCGGGCTCGACTCGTCGCGTCCGCCCGGGTTCTGGCTGATCGCGGGACCGGATCCGGACGGGCCGGGCGTGATGGACGAGGCGGGGTTCTTGCCGTTGCCCTTGCCGGCGCCGTTCCTGCCGCCGCCACCGCCCGAGGTCACGACCCACAGGGTCAGCAGCGCCAACAGGGCGAACACGGACAGCAGTACGACCCTCCGTCGCCAGTAGATGGAGGAGGGAAGCGGCCCGACCGGATTGCGCAGAGATCCCACGGCGCAAACTGTACGAGAGATCGTGGTGTTCACCGGCCTCACCCGCCGCTGGGAACACAACTTTTCCGGATCATCATTTCGGAAACCGTTTCCGCGCGCCTGACTTCGGCCCGCGAGGTCATCGCACCTTGACGCCCGCCTCGCCGCCCCCAAGGCCTCGTCCCCGGCACGCGCGCGTGAAGCGTCCCTGCGCCCGTCCCTGCCGAGTGGCGGTGCACGCGCGGGCGCCGCCGGGCATGGCAGGATCGGAAGGGCCATGACTGCGCCCACGAAGCCCCCGCACAGCAGCCCCGCCCGGGCCGACGCCCGCGGAGCGGACCTGCACTCCCCCGTGATCGACTGGTTCGACGACAACGCCCGCGACCTGCCCTGGCGACGCCCCGAGGCCGGCGCGTGGGGCGTGATGGTCAGCGAGTTCATGCTCCAGCAGACGCCGGTCAGCCGGGTCCTGCCGGTCTACGAGCAGTGGCTCGCCCGCTGGCCGCGCCCCGCCGACCTGGCCGCCGAGGCCCCCGGTGAGGCGGTACGCGCGTGGGGGCGGCTCGGCTACCCGCGCCGCGCCCTGCGGCTGCACGGCGCCGCGGTGGCGATAACGGAACGGCACGGCGGCGACGTGCCGTCCGACCACGCCCAGCTGCTCGCGCTGCCCGGCATCGGCGAGTACACGGCGGCGGCCGTCGCCTCCTTCGCCTACGGGCAGCGGCACGCCGTTCTGGACACCAACGTCCGCCGGGTCTTCGCGCGCGCCGTGACGGGCGTGCAGTACCCGCCGAACGCCACGACGGCCGCCGAGCGCAAACTGGCCCGCGCCCTGCTGCCCGAGGACGAGCCGACGGCGGCGCGCTGGGCCGCCGCCTCCATGGAGCTCGGCGCACTGGTGTGCACGGCCAGGAACGAGACGTGCGTGCGTTGCCCGATCGCCGCGCAGTGCGCCTGGCGGCTCGCGGGCAAGCCGGAGCACGACGGGCCGCCGCGCCGCGGTCAGACGTACGCCGGCACCGACCGGCAGGTCAGGGGCAAGCTGCTCGCCGTCCTGCGGGACGCGCACGCACCCGTGCCGCAGACCGCGCTCGACCGCGTGTGGCAGGAGCCGGTGCAACGTGCGCGTGCGCTGGACGGGCTCGTCGCCGACGGACTGGTGGAACCGCTGCCCGGCGGGCTCTACCGGCTGCCGCTGACCTGACGCCCGCTGATCTGACGGCCACTGACCTGAAGCCCGCTGACCTGACTGCCACTGAGTGACTGCGGCTGGGTGACTGCCACCGAGTGACGGTCACTGAGCTGACGCATGGTCACTTCACAGACAACGGCCTCTTTCACAGACTTCGTCGAGCCGTGACCGTGCCTGTGTCACACAAGCCAGGGGGCAAAACGCCCCATAATGGGGCCAGTAACCCTGCCGCCTTACCCAGAACTCGTTTCCGTTACACAACCGACGGACAGCCGAGCGCTAGCCGAAGGCTGCTTCGGACAGCCCCGTGACAACACCTCCGTAGCTTCGTTTGCGTGCCCACCGAGAACACCGGGCCACCGACCACAGCAGGAACCGGCAGGCGACAGCCCGCCGGAAACGGGGACAAGACGGAGGGGTTCACCATGGCGCAGGGCGAGGTGCTCGAGTTCGAGGAATACGTCCGCACGCGGCAGGACGCGCTTCTGCGCAGTGCCCGACGTCTGGTCCCGGACCCGGTCGACGCACAGGACCTCCTGCAGACCGCGCTGGCCCGTACGTACGGCCGCTGGGACGGCATCGCGGACAAGCGCCTCGCGGACGCCTACCTGCGCCGGGTCATGATCAACACGCGTACCGAGTGGTGGCGGGCCCGCAAGCTCGACGAGGTGCCGACCGAGCAGCTCCCCGACGCCCGCGTGGACGACTCCACCGAGCAGCACGCCGACCGCGC
Source organism: Streptomyces sp. NPDC001027 (assembly GCF_040299045.1). Classification (NCBI taxonomy): domain Bacteria; kingdom Bacillati; phylum Actinomycetota; class Actinomycetes; order Kitasatosporales; family Streptomycetaceae; genus Streptomyces; species Streptomyces sp. NPDC001027. Next base: position 88,707 of record NZ_JBEPBI010000005.1, on the reverse strand, counting down.
CCTGCTGATGGACGCGATGAAAGTGCTGGCTCCGAAGCAGCGCAGCGTCGTAGTGCTGCGACACTGGGAGCAGATGTCCACGGAGGAGACCGCCGCCGCCCTCGGCATGTCGGCGGGGACGGTCAAGAGCACGCTGCACCGGGCGCTCGCCCGGCTCCGCGAGGAGCTGGAGGCCCGCGACCTGGACGCACGCGCACTGGAGCGTGAGGAGCGGGAGCGTTGCACGGCGGCCTGACCGACAAGGGCGGTGTCGATGGCCCCGTCGTACGCCCGGGGGGCGGGCGGCGAGGCGCCGGGGGATCCTTCGGCATGAACCATGGGCCGACACCGGCCCGAGGCGCCATCCAGGCGGCGACCACGGCGATGGCCGTGCTCGCCGCCCTTGCCCTTTTCGTCTCCGCCTGTGCGACCGGCGGCACCGGCGCACGCGACGAGGGGCCGGCGCACGGCGACGCGGTGGCGGGCGCGAAGCCCATGCCCGAGGCCGCCGCCTCCGAGAGCCTCGACCAGTCGGACGCGGTCCAGCTCGTCAAGGACGACCCGGCGGTCTCTGCCGAGGTCAAGGGCGGGCTCAAGCCCTGCGTCGGCGACGAGTACCCGGTGGACGTCTCCTACGGCAACCTGACCGGCAGTACCGGCGACGACGTCATCGTCAACGTGCTGACCTGCGGTGACGCGGTCGGCGTGGGCTCCTACGTGTACCGCGAGAGCGACGACGGCTACCAGAACGTGTTCAAGGCCGAGGAGCCCCCCGTCTACGCGGAGATAGACCGGGGCGACCTCGTGGTGACCAAGCAGGTGTACGAGAAGGGCGACCCGGTCTCCAGTCCGTCCGGCGAGAACGTGATCACGTACCGCTGGGCCTCGGGCCGCTTCATGAAGGAGTACAGCTGGCACAACGACTACAGCAGCGTCGGCGGCGGGGCGCCGACGCCGGTGCCGGAGACCGGCTGACCCGCACGGAAGCGGGCGATCGTGAAAACCTTCGGCCGGCGTGAACCGATCGGGGTGCTCGATGCGATCAATGAGTGCACGGGCAAGGCGGCGGGACCGGAAGTGAACGCTCGCCGTGCTTCGTGCGTCCCTCCAAGGGGCGCTCCGACAGGAACCCGACAGCAGCACAAGACCGCATACGAGAACTGAGAGCACCGGGATGGCAGACCAGACCCACGTCCTGTTCGTCGAGGACGACGACGTCATCCGCGAGGCCACCCAGCTCGCCCTGGAGCGGGACGGCTTCGCGGTCACCGCGATGCCCGACGGCCTCTCCGGCCTGGAGGCGTTCCGGGCCGACCGGCCCGACATCGCCCTGCTGGACGTGATGGTGCCCGGCCTGGACGGCGTGAGCCTGTGTCGGCGCATCCGCGACGAGTCCACGGTGCCGGTGATCATGCTGTCGGCGCGCGCCGACTCCATCGACGTCGTCCTCGGCCTGGAGGCCGGCGCCGACGACTACGTGACCAAGCCGTTCGACGGAGCGGTGCTGGTCGCACGGATCCGCGCGGTTCTGCGCCGCTTCGGTCACGCGGGCGGCGGCGACCGCACCGAGCCCGAGGCCGCCGCCGAGGGGGGTGTGCTGACCTTCGGCGACCTGGAGATCGACACCGAGGGCATGGAGGTGCGCCGGGCCGGACAGTCGGTGGCGCTGACGCCCACCGAGATGCGGCTGTTGCTGGAGTTCTCCTCCGCTCCGGGCACGGTCCTCTCCCGCGACAAGTTGCTGGAGAGGGTGTGGGACTACGGCTGGGGCGGCGACACCCGGGTCGTCGACGTCCATGTGCAGCGGCTGCGGACGAAGATCGGTCAGGACCGCATCGAGACGGTCCGTGGCTTCGGCTACAAGCTGAAGGCCTGAGCGGGGCGGGGACAGGGATATGCGGGGGATGATCGAGCGCCTGGTACCGGGGCGCGCCGCGGGCGCGGGCATCCGCACGGGGCTGCGATGGAAGCTGAGTGCGGCGATCGCGCTGGTCGGGGCGCTGGTGGCGGTCGCGCTCAGCCTCGTCGTGCACAACGCCGCACGCGTGTCCATGCTGGACAACGCCCGGGACCTCGCCGACGAGCGGGTGCGGATCGCCCAACGCAACTACGAGCAGTCCGGGCGGCTGAACTTCCCCAACATCAAGATCGACGACCCCGGTCTGCCGCCGTCGCTCCGGCACAAGATGCAGGAGGGGCGCAGGGCCACGTTCGTCTCCGACCGCCCCGGCGGAGTGCCCGACATCTGGGCCGCGGTGCCGGTCAAGGACGGGCACGTGCTGTCCCTGCACACCGGGTTCACCGACCGCAGCACGGACATCCTGAACGACCTCGACCAGGCTCTGGTGATCGGTTCCATCGCGGTCGTCCTCGGCGGCAGCGCGCTCGGGGTGCTCATCGGCGGGCAGCTCTCGCGCCGGCTGCGCAAGGCGGCCGCCGCGGCCAACCAGGTCGCCCGCGGCGAGTCGGACGTCCGCGTCCGGGACGCCATCGGCGGGGTCGTGCGGGACGAGACCGACGACCTGGCGCGAGCCGTGGACGCCATGGCGGACACTCTGCAGGAGCGGCTGGAGGCCGAGCGCCGGGTCACCGCGGACATCGCGCACGAGCTGCGCACCCCGGTCACGGGACTGCTGACGGCCGCCGAGCTGCTGCCGCCCGGCCGGCCCACGGAGCTGGTCCTGGACCGGGCGAAGGCCATGCGCACCCTGGTGGAGGACGTGCTGGAGGTGGCCCGTCTCGACGGCGCCTCGGAGCGGGCCGAGCTGCAGGACATCATCCTGGGCGAGTTCGTGGCCCGGCGGGTGGCGGCCAAGGACCCGGAGGTCGAGGTGCGGGTCGTGCACGAGTCCGTGGTCACGACGGATCCCCGCCGCCTGGAGCGGGTCCTGTTCAACCTGCTGGCCAACGCCGCCCGGCACGGCAAGCCGCCGATCCAGGTCAGCGTCGAGGGGCGGGTCATCCGGGTCCGCGACCACGGTCCGGGTTTCCCGGAGGATCTGCTCGCCGAGGGGCCGAGCCGGTTCCGCACCGGAAGCATGGACCGCGCCGGGCGCGGGCACGGGCTCGGGCTCACCATCGCGGCCGGCCAGGCCCGCGTCCTGGGGGCCCGGCTGACGTTCCGCAACGTACGGCCCGCCGGTGCCGCGGAGCACATACCCGCCGAGGGCGCCGTCGCCGTCCTGTGGCTGCCCGAACACGCCCCGACGAACACGGGAAGCTACCCGCTGATGCCGTAGGCCGCGACGGCCCGCGACGGCCCGCGGCGGGACCGGGGGCAGCAGACGGCGGCCGGCGGCCGGACGAAGGTGCCGGCCGGGCAGCGGCCCCGGCCGGGCGGGTCCGCCTGCTGAACCGGTCCGCCCGGCGACCCCGTGCGTCCGGCGAACCCGTGCGTCCGCCGGGTGGATTCGGCGGGCTCACGGAGAAGGCCCCCCGGGGCGGACACCGCCGGGAGGCCTTCGGTCGTCGTGGTCGATCGGGTCAGACGGCCTCGACCACGGGCGGCTGCGGGGCTGTCGCGCCGGCCGGGGTCTCGTCCTTCTGCGGCCCTGCGCCCTTCAGCGGGACCTCCTTGACGAACACCGCCGCCACCAGCGCGCCCACCGCGACGAGTGCGCCCAGCAGGAACGCCGAGTGCGTGCCGGCCGACACGGCGTGCTGGTAGGCCTCACGGGCCGCAGCGGGAAGCTTCGCCAGGCTCGCCGCGTCCAGCTGAGCGGACTGCTCGGTGACCTTCGAGCCCAGTGCTCCGGCCCGCTCGGCCATGACGTCCTGGACCCGGCTGTTGAACAGGGCGCCCATGATCGCGACGCCGAACGACGAGCCGAGCGTGCGGAAGAGGGTGGTGGACGAGGACGCGACGCCCATGTCCTTCATCTCGACGCTGTTCTGGGCGACCAGCATCGTGATCTGCATCAGGCAGCCCATGCCGAGTCCGACGACGGCCATGAAGACCCCGGACATGAAACGGCTGGTCCCGGTGTCCATCGTCGACAGCAGGTACAGGCCGATCACCATCAGGGCGCTGCCGACGACCGGGAAGACGTAGTACCTGCCGGTGTTCGTGGTCACCCGGCCCGCGACCATCGAGGTGACGAGCATCGCGCCGAGCATCGGCAGGAGCAGCAGGCCGGAGTTGGTCGCGGAGGCGCCCTGCACCGACTGCTGGTAGAGCGGCAGGAAGAGCGTGGCGCCGAACATCACGAAGCCGGTGATGAAGCCGATGAGGGACATCAGGGTGAAGTTGCGGCTGCGGAAGATGTGCAGCGGGACGATCGGCTCGGCGGCCCTGGTCTGCCAGAACACGAACCCGATGAGCGAGGCGACGCCGATCCCGATGAGTTCCATGATCCGCGCGGACGACCACGCGTACTCCGTGCCGCCCCAGGTGGTGACGAGCACGATGGAGGTGATGCCGACGGTCAGCAGGATCGCGCCCAGGTAGTCGATCCTCGACTGCGAGCGCTTCTTCGGCAGGTGCAGGACGGCGCTGATGAGGGACAGCGAGACCACGCCGAGCGGCAGGTTGATGTAGAAGGACCAGCGCCAGCCCCAGTTGTCGGTGATGGTGCCGCCGACCAGCGGACCCCCGATCATCGCGAGCGCCATGACGCCGGCCATCATGCCCTGGTACTTGCCGCGTTCCCGGGGCGGGATCAGGTCGCCGATGATCGCCATGACGCCGACCATCAGACCGCCCGCGCCGAGGCCCTGGACCGCGCGGAAGCCGATCAGTTCGCCCATGTTCTGGGCCATGCCGCTCAGCGCGGACCCGATCAGGAAGATGACGATCGACGACATGAAGGCGCCCTTGCGCCCGTACATGTCGCCGATCTTGCCCCAGATCGGTGTGGAGGCGGCGGTGGCGAGGGTGTACGAGGTCACGACCCAGGAGAGGTGTTCGAGACCGCCCAGCTCGCCGACGATCGTCGGCATCGCCGTGCCCACGATCATGTTGTCGAGCATCGCGAGCATCATCGTGATCATGAGTGCGAGCAGGACGACCCGCACGCTTCTGGGCTGTTTCTCGGCTTCCGTCTCGATCGTCTGCGTGTCAGCCATCGTTCCCCACTCCCCTGGGCCACTCACCGCCGCCGGCCACTTACTTGCCGCCCGGCTAGTTCACTACACTGGGGAAGGTAGACCTGTAACTAGCCGGGCGTCAAGTAAGTTTTTCCATGACGGGCCGGCCGGACGGCGCCTGCCTTTTCGCGGGAGCCCGAGACGTACGAGGATGGACGTCACCATGGACGGCACCAAGCAGCAGCGTCGCGGCAACACCCGCCAGCGCATCCAGGACGTGGCACTCGAACTCTTCGCCGAGCAGGGCTACGAGAAGACCTCGCTGCGCGAGATCGCGGAGCGTCTGGAGGTCACCAAGGCCGCCCTGTACTACCACTTCAAGACCAAGGAAGAGATCACCGTCAGCATCTTCACGGATCTGACGAAGCCGATCGAAGACCTGATCGAGTGGGGCAGGAGTCAGCCGCACACCCTGGAGACCAAGCACGAACTCGTGCGCCGCTACAGCCGCGCCCTCTCCGAGGCGGCCCCGCTCTTCCGCTTCATGCAGGAGAACCAGGCGACGGTGCGCGAGCTGCAGATCGGCGACTCCTTCAAGGACCGCATGCGGAGTCTGCGCGACATCATCATCGACCCAGAGGCTCCGCTGACCGACCAGGTCCGCTGCGTGAGCGCCATCTTCACGCTGCACGCCGGCATGTTCTTCCTGCAGGACCTCGAAGGCGACCCCGAGGAGAAGCGGCTGGCCGTCCTCGAAGTCGCCGTCGATCTGGTGACCCAGGCGCATCAGGGCGCCTGATCACGCGGACGTCAGACCTTCACGCCCTTGGAGTGCAGGAAGGTGACCGGGTTGATCGCCGAACCGTAGTTGGCGGTCGTACGGATCTCGAAGTGCAGGTGCGGACCGCTGGAGTTGCCGGTGTTGCCGGACAGCGCGATCTTCTGGCCGGTCTTCACGACCTGGCCTATCTTCACGTCGATGCGCGAGAGGTGGGCGTACTGCGAGTAGACGCCGTTGGCGTGCTTGATCACGATGGCGTTGCCGTAGGCCGGGCCGTCGCCGGCCCCGTTGCCGCCGGCCTTCACCACGGTGCCGCCGTGGGCGGCCATGACCTTGGTGCCGCTCGGCACGGCGAAGTCCTGACCGCTGTGGGTGGACTGCCACATCTTGCCGGCCTGGGCGAACCCGGCGGACAGCGTGTACTTCTTCACCGGGTCGATCCAGGAGGCCGACACGGCCTTCTTGGCGGCGGCGGGCGCCGCGGCGGGGGCGGCGGCGGACGCCACTCCGGTCCCCAGCACGACCGAGGCGCCCACTGCGGCGGCCCCGACGGCCACGCGGGTGCGGAGCAGGGACGTACGGGAAGAACGGAACGTGACGCGCTGGAACATGAAGACCTCATGGGGAAGGGGACAGAGGAAACCACCCGGCGGGAACGCCCGCCGCAGTGGCCATCCCTTGGTAACCCCGAGGCCCACCAGTGCTCAAACGTGTGATCTACGACGTAATCTAGTACTTCACCGCAAAACTGCCCACTTCTTGACAGATCGCCCCTTCCGGACACTTTCGACATGGCCCACGTCAGAGGCCTGATCGACGCCTCGAACCGTCGAGTGGATGTCTGGTTTGTTGCGTTTCGCGATGCGACTAGCCGGCCTAGTAGGGCTCCCCTCCCCTGTGCGGCTTGTCACCGGCCGCTCCCTTCAAGGGACTTCGGAATGTGACGGCGGCTACTCCCGCGCCCCGTAGGGCACTTGTGACCCCGGTCACGATCGCGTGCACGGGTCTGTGACAGGCCTCTCAGTCGGCTCTACCGTCCAGTAACCCGCTGGTTCCCCCCGGTAACCCCTTGGTTCCCCGTAAGTCATCCCCACCGATCAGCATGCCCACGACACCGGCAGCAAGGACGCGAGAGGACCCCGCACATGACCAGAGGCACCTGGAAGCGCCGCATCGCCATGACCGCCGTAGCCACGGCCGCCGCCACGGCCCTGGCCGTCCCGGTCGGAGCCCAGGCCGCGACGGCCGCCGACGCCTCCACCGCCACTGCCACCGCCTCGGCGTCCGCCGCAGCGGACGTCGACTACGCGACCTGGCAGCGGGACTGCCAGGCGGTGATGAACCAGGCCCTGCCGGCGCTGAAGCAGCGGATCGCCGCCGCCAGGCCGGGCGAGAAGCAGGCGATCGTCTTCGACATCGACAACACCACCCTGGAGACCGACTACGGCTTCAGCTACCCGGCGCCGGCCAACAAGCCCGTCCTCGAAGTGGCCAAGTACGCCCAGGAGCACGGCGTCTCCCTGTTCTTCGTCACCGCCCGCCCGGGCATCATCGCCGGGGTGACCGACTACAACCTCAAGACCGTCGGCTACAAGGTCTCCGGCCTGTACGTACGCGGCTTCCTCGACCTGTTCAAGGACGTCGCCGCCTACAAGACCGCCCAGCGCGTCACCATCGAGTCCAAGGGCTACACGATCATCGCGAACATCGGCAACAGCGCCACCGACCTCTCGGGCGGTCACGCCGAGACGACGTACAAGCTGCCCGACTACGACGGCCAGCTGTCGTAGGAGCGCATGAGAAAGGGGCCGGTGCTGTGCAGCACCGGCCCCTTTCTCGGGCTCAACCCCTGGCGGGTCAGGCGTCCTTGCTCAGGTTCGGTCCGGCGCCGCCGGCCGCCTGCTCGATCGGCGGGACGTCGGGCAGCGCCGACTTCTCCTCGCCGCGGAAGGTGAAGGTCTTGGTGTCACCCTCGCCCTCGGTGTCCACGACCACGATGTGACCGGGGCGCAGCTCGCCGAAGAGGATCTTCTCCGACAGCGTGTCCTCGATCTCGCGCTGGATCGTGCGACGCAGCGGCCGCGCGCCCAGCACCGGGTCGTAACCCTTCTTGGACAGCAGCTCCTTGGCGGACTGGGAGAGCTCGATGCCCATGTCCCGGTCCTTGAGGCGCTCGTCGACCTTGCCGACCATCAGGTCGACGATCTTGAGGATGTCCTCCTGCGTGAGCTGCGGGAAGACGACCACGTCGTCGACGCGGTTGAGGAACTCGGGGCGGAAGTGCTGCTTGAGCTCGTCCGACACCTTGTTCTTCATGCGCTCGTAGTTGGTCTTCGAGTCGCCGGAGGCGGCGAAGCCCAGGTTGAAGCCCTTGGAGATGTCCCGGGTGCCGAGGTTGGTCGTCATGATGATGACCGTGTTCTTGAAGTCCACGACCCGGCCCTGGGAGTCGGTCAGGCGACCGTCCTCCAGGATCTGCAGCAGCGAGTTGAAGATGTCCGGGTGGGCCTTCTCGACCTCGTCGAAGAGGACGACGGAGAACGGCTTGCGACGGACCTTCTCGGTCAGCTGGCCGCCCTCTTCGTAGCCCACGTATCCGGGCGGGGAGCCGAAGAGCCGCGACACGGTGTGCTTCTCGCTGAACTCCGACATGTCGAGGGAGATCAGGGCGTCCTCGTCACCGAAGAGGAACTCGGCGAGCGCCTTGGACAGCTCGGTCTTACCGACGCCGGACGGACCGGCGAAGATGAACGAACCACCGGGACGCTTCGGGTCCTTGAGGCCCGCGCGCGTACGACGGATCGCCTTCGACAGCGCCTTGACGGCGTCGACCTGGCCGATGACCCGCTTGTGGAGCTCGTCCTCCATGCGCAGCAGACGCGAGGACTCCTCCTCGGTCAGCTTGAAGACCGGGATGCCGGTGGCCGTGGCGAGGACCTCGGCGATCAGCTCGCCGTCGACCTCGGCGACGACGTCCATGTCGCCGGCCTTCCACTCCTTCTCCCGCTTGGCCTTGGCGGCCAGGAGCTGCTTCTCCTTGTCGCGGAGGGAGGCGGCCTTCTCGAAGTCCTGCGAGTCGATCGCGGACTCCTTGTCGCGGCGGACGCCGGCGATCTTCTCGTCGAACTCGCGGAGGTCCGGCGGAGCGGTCATCCGGCGGATGCGCATCCGGGAGCCGGCCTCGTCGATCAGGTCGATCGCCTTGTCCGGGAGGAAGCGGTCCGAGATGTACCGGTCGGCCAGGGTGGCGGCCTGGACCAGCGCCTCGTCGGTGATCGAGACGCGGTGATGCGCCTCGTACCGGTCCCGCAGACCCTTGAGGATCTCGATCGTGTGCGGCAGGGACGGCTCGGCGACCTGGATGGGCTGGAAGCGGCGCTCGAGGGCCGCGTCCTTCTCCAGGTGTTTGCGGTACTCGTCCAGCGTGGTGGCGCCGATGGTCTGCAGCTCACCGCGGGCCAGCATCGGCTTCAGGATCGAAGCGGCGTCGATGGCGCCCTCGGCGGCGCCCGCACCGACCAGCGTGTGCAGCTCGTCGATGAACAGGATGATGTCGCCGCGGGTGCGGATCTCCTTGAGGACCTTCTTCAGGCGCTCCTCGAAGTCACCGCGGTAGCGGGAGCCGGCGACCAGCGCGCCGAGGTCCAGGGTGTAGAGGTGCTTGTCCTTGAGGGTCTCGGGCACCTCGCCCTTGACGATGGCCTGGGCCAGGCCCTCGACGACGGCGGTCTTGCCGACGCCGGGCTCGCCGATGAGCACCGGGTTGTTCTTGGTGCGGCGGGACAGCACCTGCATGACCCGCTCGATCTCCTTCTCGCGCCCGATGACCGGGTCGAGCTTGGACTCGCGAGCGGCCTGGGTGAGGTTCCGGCCGAACTGGTCGAGGACCAGGGACGTCGAGGGGGTGCCCTCGGCAGGACCGCCGCTGGCGCCGGCGGTCTCCTTGCCCTGGTAGCCGGAGAGCAGCTGGATGACCTGCTGCCGCACCCGGTTGAGGTCGGCGCCCAGCTTGACCAGGACCTGGGCGGCGACGCCCTCGCCCTCACGGATCAGGCCGAGCAGGATGTGTTCCGTGCCGATGTAGTTGTGGCCCAGCTGAAGCGCCTCGCGGAGCGAGAGCTCCAGGACCTTCTTGGCACGGGGGGTGAAGGGGATGTGCCCGGACGGGGCCTGCTGCCCCTGCCCGATGATCTCCTCCACCTGCTGGCGGACCGCCTCGAGCGAAATCCCGAGGCTCTCAAGGGCCTTGGCGGCGACACCCTCACCCTCGTGGATCAGGCCCAGGAGGATGTGCTCGGTGCCGATGTAGTTGTGGTTGAGCATCCGGGCTTCTTCCTGAGCCAGGACGACAACCCGCCGCGCGCGGTCGGTGAACCTCTCGAACATCGTTAATCGCTCCTCAGAGCGGTCAGGCAGTGGGGGGAACTTCCCCTCCCTGTCCTTCCGCAGCTTAGTCCCGCAAGCGGGGACCGCTCATTCCAACTGCCGACACCGTCGATGGCCTCCTGACCCCGAACGCCGACATCTGCTCCAACCCGATGGTGCGAGACGATGTTCCCGCAGGCCAGGCAGTTACCCCAGTCGCCAGTACGCCGATGGCGAACGTGAGACGTGCCTTGCCCGCGTGTCGCCCCCTCCCACTAGGGATGTCTTACCCGCCGGGACTGACACTCCATGCCGTGGGCGCCGGTTCCCTCCGCTACGGGCGAACAACCTTGCGCCGCGCGACACCCCACCCCGCCCCGATCGACGGAACGGTACGCAGTCGCGGGAGCACCCAGCGTAACTCGGGGGCCTTTCGGACGGTTGCACTTGGCATGGTCGGTCCAGTTCCCTCGTCGAACCGCCCGGCGGCCCGCTCGGCCTCCTTCCCGCATCCCATCGTTCCCCTCCCTCGACGCCCGGTCGATCCGGGCGACCGGATCCGTGGCTGGTACGAGAACGAACTGGGCTGGCCGACCGTGCCCGGGGAGCCGCTCCGGCTCGCGACCGGCGAGCGCTTCGACGTCCTGGACGTGCCGGCGGAAGCGGGGCGCGCCGCGCTCCGGCGGCTGGCGCCGGCCTCTCCGGTGGCCGTACGCGGCGACCGGATGCTGCTCCTGGTGGCGGCCGGCTGCGCGGAGGAGGTGCCGGGGATCCTGGAGTGGCTGGAGTGGGGGGCGCTGCCCCTGGGGCTGACGTCACTCGGGGCGGGCGGCCTCATCGAGGCGCCGTGGCCCGCGGACCGGGCCCCCGACCACGCCACCGGGCCGCGCGGCGGGCCGGTGCAGGGGGCCGCCGTGTGGTTGCGGCCCCCCGTTGCAGGGTGCGAGGTCGAGGCCTCGCTGCCGACCATGTCGGCGCTGGGGGGCGCGGGGAACGCCCCCGATCTCGTACGGCTGGTGGACACGCTGGCGACGCATTGCCACCGTGTCCGACTGCTGGGCGCGTGCGCTCAGCCGTTGGCCTTCTCGTAGGCCTCGCGAATGGTCGCGGGAACACGGCCGCGGTCATTGACCTCGAAACCGTTCTCCTTGGCCCACGCGCGGATCTGGGCGGTGTCCTGGCTTCCGCCGGAAGCGGCGCGCGCCTTTGCCCGACCGCCCGCAGCGCGACCGCCCGTACGCCGGCCGCCCTTCACGTAGGGCTCGAGAAGTCCACGCAGCTTGTCCGCATTGGTGGTCGTGAGATCGATCTCGTAGGTCTTGCCGTCCAACGCGAACGTCACGGTCTCGTCCGCCTCGCCGCCGTCGAGGTCGTCGACAAGAAGGACCTGAACCTTCTGTGCCACCGGATTTCCTTTCATCGAAAACGTGAGGGTCGGGGGTCCGCGGCGTCCGCCGTTTAGCCGCGCCCTGTTATATGCAGTACTGCAGTACGTCGGAAAGCAAACCGCTTTTGCTGAGAAAACACAAACCCTCGGCCAAGGCTGACGACCCGCCCGCCGACCGGAAACGTGCGCGTTTCGGACATAGGGAACCGGGTCAAGGCGGTTCGGCGTGAATGGGGGCGACGATCACAGATGCAGAAGCATCCGGCTGTTGCCCAAGGTGTTCGGTTTCACTCGTTCGAGTCCGAGGAACTCCGCGACACCCTCGTCATAGGAACGCAGGAGCTCCGCGTAGACATCGGTGTCGACCGGCGTCTCACCGATCTCCACGAACCCGTGCTTCGCGAAGAAGTCCACTTCGAAGGTGAGGCAGAAAACCCGGCGAACACCGAGCCAGCGTGCGGTGTGGAGCAACTTCTCCAACAACCGGTGCCCGACGCCTGCGCCCTTCAGCCCGGGCTTCACCGCGAGAGTCCGCACTTCCGCCAGGTCTTCCCACATGACGTGCAGGGCGCCGCAGCCGACCACCTCGGCGTTGTCGTCGCGTTCGGCGACCCAGAACTCCTGGATGTCCTCGTAAAGCGTGACCGTCGCTTTGTCGAGCAGGATCCCGCCGCGGACGTAGGCGTCGAGGAGACGGCGCACGACGGGGACATCGCCGGTCCGGGCCCGCCGGACGGTGATGGCTTTAGCGGTGACTTCGGGGTTCTCGGCCGAAGGACTCTCTGCTGACATGTACGGACGCTATCGCCCGTCGTGCCCCCTCGCCGAGGCGGGGTTCTCCGCGGCGGCGCCCTTACCGGTCTCGGTCTGCGCACTCGGTGCACTCGGCGCAGCCTGCGCACTCGGCGTTGTCGCGGGTTCTGCGGTTTCCGGGCCTTGGACCATGCGCACTGCGTCGCGCAGGGCGTGGCGCTGTTCGTCGCTCATCATCCCGAAGAAGGCGACGAGAGCGGCGGCGGGGTTGTCGCTCTGCGCCCAGGCGTCGTTCATCAGGGCGGCGGCGTAGGCGGCCCGGGTGGAGACCGCCTCATATCGATAGGCCCGGCCTTCCGCTTCACGGCGTACCCAGCCCTTCTGATGGAGATTGTCCAAAACGGTCATCACGGTGGTGTACGCGATGGACCGTTCCTGCTGAAGGTCTTCCAGGACTTCTCGAACGGTGACCGGGCGGTTCCACTTCCACACCCGCGTCATGACCGCGTCTTCGAGTTCTCCCAATGGGCGAGGCACAGCTCAGAACAATAGTGGGAGATCACGTCGATCGCGTGCCGGACGTGCACATTCACTGTCGAACAGCAACAAAAAGGGCGCACAGCTCCCCATGGAGCCGCGCGCCTCGGGGGGCGGCGGAGCGCCGGAGGGGCGGTCAGGCCTCCGGGCTCGCGGAGGCCTGGCGGGTCCCCTCCGCGCGCGCGAGGGCGGCGTCGACGGCCGCGTCCTCCTTGGCCTTGTTGGCGCCGCCCTGGGTCTTCACGATCACCCTGATCAGACCGATGAAGAACACCGCCATGACGACGGGGGGCAGCAGCGCGGAGACGTAGTCCATGGAACCAGGGTAGCCAGGGAGGAACGGGACATCGGGGCGGGGTGGGCGGGGATCAGCCGGCGGCGAGTCGCCGCTGCTCCGGGTCGGCGGGCGGCGGGGTCGGTCTGCGGCGCGGGAAGACCTCGCCCGGCGTGGGGACGGGCCGGCGGGCGGGCTGCGGGGCGGGCTCGGCGGGGACGGGACCGGGGCCCGGCGCGGTCGGCTTCCCGGCGGGCTTCTTCCGCGGCTCCTCCTGCGGTCGGCCGCCGGGGTCGTCCGCCCCGGCCGCGGACCCCGCGGCGACGCGGGCGGGCGTCTCCTCCGACAGGCCTCCGGGCAGGGCCAGAAGGCGCGTACGGGACGCCGGGACGGTCGCTGCGGCCGCCGGGGCCCTGCGGGCCGCACGACGGGCCAGCCGGGCGCGTACGTCCTGTTCGGCGAGCTTCTGGCAGCGTTCCAGGAGGGCCGCGCCCGCCGGGTTGCCGCGCAGGGCGCGCAGAGCGGCGAGATCGTCGGAATCGGGCCGGTAGCCGGTGGCCAGCACCTCCTCGAGGAGTGCCAGGTAGCCGGCGGCTGTGCCGGGAAGGGCTGCGCGGTACCGGCCGAGGTCGGCCACGAGGAAGGCCCGGAGCCGGGCGGCCTCGTGCATCGCCTCGTCGAGGGACTCGGCGAGGCGATGGCAGTCCTGGATGTCCTCGGCGGAGACGGGGCCGGGGTGAAGGGCGAGGGCGAGGGCGCGGCGGAGCACGCGCAGCTCCTCCGCGCCGAACGCCAGGCCGCCGCGGGATCCGTAAGGCGTGGGCATGCGGCGACGATACGCGCTAATCAGACAAATTCGACATGAAGGACGGATGCGGCGCGCCCGAATCCGCTCTCCCGGCCCTGCGGGTGGTTCCGTTCCGACGGACGGCCCCTGCTGCCGGCCCCTGCGGACCGTTCCGGTGGGGTCTGCTCGGCAGCGGCGGGCCGAAGCGGGCCGGGAGGCGCGCGGCGGGGGCCGTCGGCCGCCTCCCGGAGCCGGGAGGCGGCCGGCTCACATGCGCGACACGTTCCGCTCGTACACCAGGCGCAGCCCGATCAGCGTCAGCCACGGCTCGTGCTCGTCGATCACCGAGGACTCGCCCAGCACCGTCGGCGCCAGGCCGCCGGTCGCGATCACCGTCACGTCGTCCGGGTCCTCCGCGAGTTCCCGGGCCATCCGGGTCACCACGCCGTCGACCTGGCCGGCGAAGCCGTAGACGATCCCGGACTGCATGGCCTCGACCGTGTTCTTGCCGATCACGCTCCGGGGCCGGGCCAGCTCGATCTTGCGCAGCTGAGCGGCCTTGACGCCCAGCGCGTCCACGGAGATCTCGATGCCGGGCGCGATGACCCCGCCGACGTACTCCCCGCGCGCGCTGACCGCGTCGAACGTCGTCGCGGTGCCGAAGTCGACGACGATCGCCGGACCGCCGTACAGCTCGTTCGCGGCGACGGCGTTGATGATGCGGTCGGCGCCGACCTCCTTGGGGTTGTCGAACAGGATCGGCACGCCCGTCTTCACACCGGGTTCGACGAGAACGGCGGGCACGTCGCCGTAGTAGCGCCGTGTCACCTCGCGCAGCTCGTGCAGCACGGAGGGCACCGTGGCGCAGATCGCGATGCCGTCGATGCCGTCGCCCAGCTCGTCCCCGAGGAGGGGGTGCATGCCCATCAGGCCCTGCAGGAGCACGGCCAGTTCGTCCGCGGTACGGCGGGAGTCGGTGGAGATCCGCCAGTGCTCGACGATGTCCTCACCGTCGAACAGGCCGAGCACGGTGTGCGTGTTGCCCACGTCGATCGTCAGCAGCATGGCCGGTCCCCGTTCCCTACTCCGCCGCTCGCAGATCCAGACCGATGTCCAGGATCGGCGAGGAGTGCGTCAGGGCGCCCACGGCGAGGAAGTCGACGCCGGTGTCGGCGTAGGCCTTGGCGTTGTCCAGGGTCAGCCGGCCCGACGCCTCCAGCAGGGCGCGCTTGTCCACGAGGGCGACGGCCTCCGCGCACTCGCCGGGCGTGAAGTTGTCCAGCAGGATGAGGTCGGCGCCCGCGTCGAGGACCTCGCGCAGCTGGTGCAGGGTGTCGACCTCGACCTCGATCGGCACGTCCGGGAAGGCCTCCCGGACCGCCTCGAAGGCCTCGGCGACACCGCCCGCGGCGACCACGTGGTTGTCCTTGACCAGTGCCGCGTCGGACAGCGACATGCGGTGGTTGACGCCCCCGCCGCAGCGGACGGCGAACTTCTCCAGCGAGCGCAGGCCCGGCGTCGTCTTGCGGGTGTCGCGCACGCGTGCCCCGGTGCCCTCCAACGCGTCGGTCCACGCGCGCGTGGCGGTGGCGACGCCGGACAGACGGCACAGCAGGTTCAGCGCGCTGCGCTCGGCGGTGAGG
Organism: Streptomyces sp. NPDC001027; assembly: GCF_040299045.1. NCBI lineage: Bacteria > Bacillati > Actinomycetota > Actinomycetes > Kitasatosporales > Streptomycetaceae > Streptomyces > Streptomyces sp. NPDC001027. The sequence goes on along the minus strand of NZ_JBEPBI010000005.1, from coordinate 73,176 downwards.
AGGTCACGCGTGCGCGTGGTGACCGACAGCAGCTTCTGCCCGGCCTCCACCCGGTCGCCGTCCTCCACGTGCCGCTCGACCTCGAACTCGTCCGTGCAGACGACCGAGACGACCGCCTCGGCGATCCGCAGCCCCGCGACCACGCCCGCCTCGCGCGCGGTGAAGTCGGCGGTGGCGACCGCCTCCTCGGGGATGGTCGCGACCGTCGTCACGTCGACGCCGTGCGCCAGGTCCTCCTGGATGGCGACGTTGGCGATGTCCTCCACCTCGACGGGGTCGAGTCCGGCGTCGGCCAGCAGCTGTGCGAGCGCGGGGTCGAGCCCGCACTCCTCGTATTCGGCGTATCCCTCGTCGGTGAATCCGGCGTCCGCGTCGGCGCCGCAGGCACAGCCGTCGCCGCAGCCGCCGCTCGGTGCGAGGGGAAGGTCGGGGGTGCTCACGTCTGTCACTGCTCCTGGTGGTGCTGCCGGGTCGGGGGGAAGTCTGCGGTATCGGTGGTGTGTACGGCGAGGGTGCGGTCCGGATTCAGCCTTACGACGATGTGGCGGCGCCATGCGGCGTCGTCGCGGTCGGCGTGGTCCTCGCGCCAGTGGCAGCCGCGTGTCTCCTCGCGCAGGAGCGCGGCGGCGACCAGCACGCGCGCGACGCACAGGAGGTTGGTGGCCTCCCAGGTGTCGACGCCGGGCTCGGCCGTCTTGCCGTTCTCGTCGAGGGCGTCGCGGGCCTCGGTGTGCAGCCGCTGCAACTGGTCGGCGGCCCGCTCCAGCGACGCGGCGGAGCGCAGCACGCCCGCGCCGTCGGTCATGATCCGCTGGATCGCGAACCGGGCCTCGGGGGCGAGCAGCGGGTGCGCCGGCCGCTCGGGGCGCTCCACGGGCGCGGGCACCCGCGCGTGGAGCGCTTCGTCCGTGCGGCTCGCGGTGATGTCGGCCACGATGCGCTCGGCGTAGACGAGGCCTTCGAGGAGCGAGTTGGACGCCAGCCGGTTCGCGCCGTGCACGCCGGTGCAGGCGACCTCGCCGCACGCGTACAGGCCCGGCACGGTCGTACGGCCGTGGGAGTCGGTGCGCACGCCTCCGGAGGCGTAGTGAGCCGCCGGGGCGACCGGCACGGGCTCGGTGACCGGGTCGATGCCGTGGGCGCGGCAGGCGGCGAGGATCGTCGGGAAGCGGTGTTCCCACATCTCGGCGCCGAAGTGGCGGGCGTCGAGGAACATGTGCTCGACGTCCTGCTCCTGCATACGGCGCATGATGCCCTTGGCGACGATGTCCCGGGGCGCGAGCTCGGCCAGCTCGTGCCGGCCGAGCATGAAGCGCACGCCGTCCCCGTCGACCAGGTGCGCGCCCTCGCCGCGCACGGCCTCCGAGACGAGGGGCTGCTGTCCCTCGGCGTCCGCGCCCAGGAACAGCACGGTCGGGTGGAACTGGACGAACTCCAGGTCGGAGACCTCCGCGCCCGCGCGCAGGGCGAGCGCCACGCCGTCGCCGGTGGACACCGAGGGGTTGGTGGTCGCGGAGAACACCTGGCCCATGCCGCCGGTCGCGAGGACGACGGCCGGGGCGTGCACGGCCCCCACTCCGTCGTGCTGGCCCTCGCCCATGACGTGCAGGGTGACGCCGGCGGTGCGGCCTTCGGCGTCGGTGAGGAGGTCCAGGACGAGTGCGTTCTCGACCGTGCGCAGCCCACGCGCGCGTACCGCCTCGACGAGCGCGCGGGAGATCTCCGCGCCGGTCGCGTCGCCGCCCGCGTGCGCGATACGGCGACGGTGGTGGCCGCCCTCGCGGGTCAGCTCCAGGCCGCCTTCCTCGGACTCGTCGAAGTGCGCGCCGGTCTCGATCAGCCGCCGCACGGCGTCGGGGCCCTCCGTGACGAGGATCCGCACGGCCTCCTCGTCGCACAGGCCCGCGCCCGCCACCAGGGTGTCGTCCAGGTGCTGTTCGGGCGTGTCGCCGTCGCCCAGGGCCGCGGCTATGCCGCCCTGCGCCCAGCGGGTGGAGCCGTCGTCGAGGCGCGCCTTGGTGACGACGACCGTCCTCAGCCCGGCGGCCTCGCAGCGCAGCGCCGCGGTCAGGCCGGCGACGCCGGAGCCGACGACCACCACGTCCGCGGAGATGTTCCACCCGGGCGCGGGTGCGTGCAGTCGTATGCCTGTGCTGGTCACGAGGCGGCTCCGAAGGTGAGGGGGAGGTTGTCGATCAGCCGGGTCGTGCCGACCCGGGCGGCGACGGCGAGAACGGCCTCGCCGGTGAAGTCGTCCTCGATCTCGGTGAAGTCGGACGGGTCGACGAGCGCGAGGTAGTCCAGCCGCAGCGGGGGGTCGAGCCGCTGGGCCTCGTCCAGGATCTGGCGGGCGGCGGCGCGGACCGCGGCGGGGTTGCCGGGGGCGGCCTTGGCGACCGCGTGCGCGTCGGCGGCCGCGCGGGACTCGCCGATGGCGCTGAGCGCCTCGGCACGCGCGTGCGTCGCGGGCACCTCCCGCGCGCGGGCGCGCAGCGCTTCCTGGGCCGCGTGCCGGTCGCGGCCGGCGAAGAGGGACTGGGAGAGCGCGAGCGCGGTGCGCCGCTCCCGCGCGGACAGATAGCGGTTGCGGCTGGACAGCGCCAGCCCGTCCTCCTCGCGCACGGTCGGCACGGCGACGATCCGCACGCCGAAGTTCAGGTCCCGCGTCATCCGGCGGATCAGGGCGAGCTGCTGGGCGTCCTTCTGCCCGAAGAGCGCGGCGTCGGGCCGGGTGAGGTGCAGCAGCTTCGCGACGACGGTGAGCATGCCGTCGAAGTGCCCGGGCCGGGAGCCGCCCTCCAGACGCTCGCCCATGGGGCCCGCGGAGATGCGGACCTGGGGCTCGCCGCCCGGGTAGACCTCGTCCACGGACGGGGCGAACACGACGTCCGCGCCGGCCCGCCCGGCGATCTCCAGGTCGGCGTCCAGGGTGCGCGGGTAACGGTCGAGGTCCTCGCCCGCGCCGAACTGCAGCGGGTTGACGAAGACCGTGACGACGACCTCGCCGCCGGGCCCGGCGAGCTCGCGCGCGGTGCGCACCAGGGTGGCGTGCCCCTCGTGGAGGGCGCCCATCGTCATCACGACGGCCCGGCGGCCGTCACGCGTGCGTGCGTGCAGCTCGTCGGCGGTGCGCAGCAGGGCGGCGGTCATCCGGCATCTCCTTCGGCGCCGTGCGGGCCGGGGCCGCCGGGGCCGGACGCGGCGCCGTGGGGGTTGCCGGCGAGCACCCCGAGGAGGTCCTCGGCGAGTTCGGGCTTGAGGAGCCCGTGGGCGAGCGCGCGGTCGGCGGTCGCGCGGGCCATCGCCAGATAGCCGGCGACGGTCTGCGGGGCGTGCTCGCGCAGCTGCGCGACGTGCGCGGCGACCGTGCCGGCGTCCCCGCGCGCGACGGGGCCGGTGAGCGCGGCGTCGCCCGAGCGCAGCGCGTTGTCGAGAGCGGCGCCGAGCAGCGGGCCGAGCATCCGGTCGGGGGCTTCCACGCCGGCCGCGCGCAACAGCTCCATGGACTGGGCGACCAGGGTGACGAGGTGGTTGGCGCCCAGGGCGAGGGCCGCGTGGTACAGCGGGCGGCTCTCCTCGGCGATCCACTCCGGCTCGCCGCCCATCTCGATCACGAGGGCCTCCGCCGCCGTCCGCAGCCCGTCGGGCGCGGTGACGCCGAAGGAGCAGCCGGCCAGGCGCTGGACGTCCACCGGGGTGCCCGTGAAGGTCATCGCGGGGTGCAGGGCGAGCGGCAGGGCGCCCGCGCGCAGGGCGGGGTCGAGGACCTTCGCGCCGTACCGCCCGCTGGTGTGCACGAGGAGCTGGCCCGGGCGTACGGCGCCGGTCTCGGCGAGGCCCTCCACCAGGCCGGGCAGGGCGTCGTCGGGGACCGTCAGCAGCACCAGGTCGGCCCGTCGCAGGACCTCGGCGGGCGGGACCAGCGGCACGTCGGGCAGCAGCAGCCCGGCTCGTCGCCTGGAGGCGTCGGAGACGCCGGAGACGGCGACCGGACGATGTCCGGCGAGCTGAAGGGACGCGGCCAGGGCAGGACCCACCCGGCCCGCGCCGACGACGCCGACGGCCAGCCGCGCGGGGCGGTCCCTCGGGTCTGGTTGTTGGGCTGTACTCACGCGACGCGGCCTTCCGTTCCAGTCCGCTCGGGGTACCGGACGATTTCTCGTCATGTTAACGCGATCCGTTCGGGGGGCGTCCGTTCGTCCACAGGCTGTGGGCTTTCCCACGCGTCGCCGATCCCGGCCGGGGCGGGAGGGGGAGCTGAGGCGCGAGTGGTGCGCGGCGGCGTGCCCGACGCCCCCGCGGGAGGGGGCGGGGTGCGGGGACGGGATATGCGCGTGCTTGCGCGTGTGGCGGCACGGCATCATCCGGGGCATGGCATACACGACGGACCAGGGAGACGAGAAGACGACGCGGCAGCGCCTCCGGGAGCGCCGGGCGGTCGCCCACCGGGAGGCGGAACGCGTCCTGTCGCGCGCGGGATTCCGCGGCACGCTGCGCGAGCGGCTCGCGTACCTCCACGAGCACGCACCGGACGTCCACGACCTGGACGAACCCGGTGACATGTACGGCAACGGGGTCGTGGCAGCTCTGGAGGAGCGGGTCGCCGGGCTGCTCGGGACAGAGGCCGCCGCGTTCTTCCCGACCGGGACGATGGCCCAGCAGATCGCGCTGCGCTGCTGGGCGGGCCGCACCGGCGACCCGACGGTCGCCCTGCACGCGCTGAGCCACCCCGAGAGGTGGGAGCGGGGCGCGTTCACGGCCGTCAGCGGGCTGCGCACCGTCCGGGTCACGGGGGAGCCCCGCATGCCCACGGCCGAGGAGGTGCGCGACCTCGAGGAGCCCTTCGGCGCGCTGATGCTGGAGCTGCCCCTGCGGGACGCCGGCTACGTGCTGCCCACCTGGGAGGAGCTGACCGCGACCGTGGCGGCGGCTCGCGAGCGCGACGCGGTGGTCCACTTCGACGGCGCGCGGCTGTGGGAGACGACCCGTCGTTTCGGACGTCCCCTGCACGAGATCGCCGACCTGGCGGACAGCGTCTACGTGTCGTTCTACAAGTCCCTCGACGGCCTCGGCGGCGCCGCGCTCGCCGGCCCGCGGTCACTGGTGGAGGAGGCGAAGACCTGGCGGCACCGGTACGGCGGCATGATCTTCCAGCAGTTCCCCACCGCGCTGTCGGCGCTCATCGGCCTGGAGCGCGAGCTGCCCCGGCTGCCCGACTACGTGGACCACGCGCGCGTGGTGGCCGCCGCGCTGCGCGAGGGCCTCGCCGCGACGGACGCGCCGTGGGCACGCGTGTTCCCGGAGCCGCCGCACACTCACGAGTTCCAGGTCTGGCTGCCGTACGAGGCCGACGTCCTCGCCGAAGCGGCGGTGCTGCAGGCCGAGGAGACGGGGACGATGCTGTTCGCCGGCGCCTGGGAGCGGGGCGGGCCGGGGCTGGCCGTCACCGAGGTCGGCGTCCGCTCCGAGGGCCTGACGTGGACGGCGGACGACGTGAGGGCTGCGGTCGCGGACTTCACCACATGGATCCCCCGGGCGGCCCGGACCGCCGAGGGAGTCGACGGGTAGGCGGGTGTGCGCGGCCCGGGGCGGCGGGACCGTAAGGGAGCCCGAGCCCGAGCCCGAGCCCAAGCCCAAGCCCAAGCCCGAGCCTGAGCCTGAGCGCGGGCGGCGGGACCGCAGGGCGCGGGCGGCGGGGATTTTCCCGGTACGGCGGCCGGGCCGGCCGGGGACGTGGGCCGGGGCGGGTTGTCGGCGCCGGGGTGCACCATGAGGGCATGAGCCTGAGCATCGACGTCGCCGGGCTGCGGCCGGAGAGGGTCTCCGTCGCGCCCTCGCCCCTGGCCGAGCTCGGCATGGCGCTGCACGCGCTGGCCGAGCCCGGGCACCATCCCGGCCTGCAGGGCTGGGTCACCGCGGTCACCGCCGGGCTCGACCCGCATCTGGCCGACCGGATGTGCGAGGCCGACTTCCTGTGGCGGACGACGTTCTCGGACCTCTTCCTGCCCTGTGCGGGCATCCCGGGCAGAACCGCCCTGCCCGGCACGACGCTGGCCGACGAGCTCGACCTCCTGGACAAGCTGACGGACGAACAGTTCGTGGACTGCGCGCTGGAATTCATCTGCGCGCCCGGCTACGACCTGCCGAGCGCCGGCGTGCTGTGCGACCCCGAGCTGCGCCGACGCGCCTTCGACCTGGCCGCCACCCGCGGCCCGCGGCAGGTGCGGTTCACGCGGCGGCTGCTCGACGACCCGCCACGCGTGCGTGCGTGGCTGCGCCAGTTCCTGCGGGACTGCGACGAGGCGTTCTTCTCCGACGTCTGGGCGCGGGTGCGGCACCCCCTCGCCGCCGACGCCCGCCTGAAGACGGACCTCCTGCGCCACAAGGGGCTGGCGGAGACGCTCACCGCCGTGTCCTCGGCCGTGACGCTCGACGAGGAGGGCGCGCGGATCACCGTCGACAAACTCGTCGTGGGCCACACCGCCACGGCGGACGGCGGCCTGCTGCTGGTGCCCACGAGCCTCGGCTGGCCGCACCTGATGGTGCTGCACCGGTACGGCTGGCAGCCGGTGCTGCACTACCCCGTCGGCTCGCCGGAGCCGGCGGCGCCGCCGTCGGTGGAGCAGTTGGCGCTCCGGATGACCGCGCTGTCCCATCCCGTACGGATGCGCATCTGCCGATTGCTGGCCCGCAGCGCCTACACCACGACGGAACTGGCCCAGGTCCACGGCGTGTCGGCTCCCGAGATATCCCGGCACCTCACGCTGCTGAAGAAGGCGGGCCTGGTCACCACGCGCCGACGCGGCCGGTACCTGCTGCACCAGCTCGACGTCGCGGTGGTGGCCCGGCTGGGCAGCGACTTCCTGGAAGGGATACTCCGCTAGCGGCCGCCCGGGCCTCAGTCGAACCGGATGTGCCTGATGCCCACGCCGGCCTGCCGCAGCCGTGTCCGCAGCGCGCCCCCGGTGTGCGGTTCGAGCGTCAGACCGGCCAGGACGGCGATCCGGTCGGCCGTCTTCGGCACGGTCGTGCGGTCGGTCCACAGATGCTCGGCGAACTCCGGCTCACGCAGGCGCTCCAGGCAGTGGTCGAGCCGCCTGACGGCCCAGGTCTCCCGGCGCAGCCCCGCGTTGCTCCCCAGGGCGAACCCCAGGAGGTGCCCCGGGCCGCGCTCACGCAGCCGCCGCAGGATCGTCCCGCGTCCGGCGAGGAGCGTGAAGTGACGTACGTCGTGGCCGAGTTCGCGCAGCCTGCCGACGGTCTCGGCGAAGTACACCGGATCGGTGACGGTCATCGGGGCGATGACCACGCCGTCGTGCTGTCGGAGCGCCAGGTCGAGGACCTCGACGACGCCCTGCCGCCAGGAGACCAGGTCCTGGAAGTCGCCGCGCAGCTCCGACGGCAGCATGCGGCGCAGGCCGAACCCGGCGTGCTCGGGGTCGCACACCACGCTGCCGGGCAGCCGGCGCCGGATCTCGTAGGCGGTCTGCGTCTTGCCCCCGCCGAAGGGACCGTTGATCCACAGAAGCATGCGCAGACCCTAGTGCGGCCCCCGACCCGGCCCCCGCCGATCTCGCCCTGGCCCGTGCCGGTCTCGCCGCGGCCCTGCCCCGGTCCCGGCGGGCGGGACGTTCGAGAAGCGCCCTAGTGGCCGCCGGCCCTGACGAGGCCCGTCTCGTAGGCCAGCACCACGACCTGGACGCGGTCGCGCAGGCCGAGCTTGGTGAGGATGCGACCCACATGGGTCTTGACGGTCGCCTCGGAGAGCACCAGCCGGGCCGCGATCTCCCCGTTGGACAGCCCCTGGGCGACCAGCACCATCACCTCGCGTTCGCGCTCCGTGAGCCGCTCCAGCTCCTTGTGCCGGGGTTCGCCTCCCGTGGCGGGCAGCATCGGCGCGAACCGGTCCAGGAGCCGGCGGGTGGTGGAGGGCGCGACGACCGCGTCACCGCTGTGCACGGAGCGGATCGCGGCGAGCAGCTCGCCGGGCGGGACGTCCTTGAGCATGAAGCCGGAGGCCCCCGCCTTCAGCCCGGAGAACGCGTACTCGTCGAGGTCGAAGGTGGTCAGGATCAGCACCTTCGGAGGGTCGGGCTGCTCGCAGATGCGCCGGGTGGCCTCCACGCCGTCCAGCTTCGGCATCCGGACGTCCATCAGCACGACGTCCACCTGCGTCGAACGCACCTGCTGGAGGGCCTCCACGCCGTCGCCCGCCTCCGCCACGACCTCCATGTCCGGCTGGGCGGCGAGCACCATCCGGAACCCGGTGCGCAGCAGCATCTGGTCGTCGACCAGCATCACGCGGATCGTCATCGAGTCCTCTTCCGTTCTTCGGTCGGGGGAGCGGGGGGAGCGTGGGGGGGGCGGGGAGCGGGTGGGGCAGGTCGGGCAGGCGGGGGCGGGCGGTCCAGGGGGCGTGACAGGTGTCAACGCGGGGCGCGCGTCAGCGTCAATGCGCCGGTTTGAGCGGGAGCAGGGCGCTGATCCGGAATCCTCCGCCCGGTCGCGGGCCCGCGTCCAGGGTGCCGCCCACCATGCCGACGCGTTCGCGCATGCCGATCAGTCCGTGCCCGGCGCCGTCGGCCCCGCCCTCCTCGTACAGCTCGTGCGGGGCGCCCTTGCCGTCGTCCTCCACCAGCAGGCCCAGACCGTCGTCGAAGTAGACCAGGCGGACGCTCGCGCCCGTGTTCGGCCCGCCGTGCTTGCGCGTGTTGGTCAGCGCCTCCTGCACGATGCGGTACGCCGTCAGCTCGACGCCGCTGGGCAGCGGACGGGCCGTGCCCTCGACCTTGAAGTCCACGGGGAGGCCCGACCCCCGGCACTGCTCGACCAGGTCCTCGATCTGCTCGACGTCGGGCTGCGGCACGTACTCGCCGCTCTCCTGGTGCTCGCCGGTGCGCAGCACGCCGAGCAGCCGGCGCATCTCGGCGAGGGCCTGACGGCCGGTGGAGGAGATCGTCTCCAGGGCTGCCTTCGCCTGGTCGGGCGCGGCGTCCAGGACATAGGCGGCGCCGTCGGCCTGCACCACCATCACCGACACGTTGTGCGCGACGACGTCGTGCAGCTCGCGTGCGATGCGGGCGCGTTCGGCGGCGACGGCGACCTTCGCCTGCGCCTCGCGCTCCTTCTCCAGGCGGGCCGCGCGCTCCTCCAGCTGGGCGAAGTACGCGCGGCGGGTGCGCATGGAGTCGCCGAGCACCCAGGCCAACGCGAACGGCACCGTCAGGAAGACCACGGTCGCGACGTCGCCCGGCACGCCCGAGTTCTCGTTCGGCCAGCGCAGCTGGGCGACGGTGGCCGCGCTCAGGCCCATCACGAGCGCCAGCCGGGACGCCCAGCGGGCGCCGTACGCCGCGACCGTGTAGACGATCACCAGCAGGGCGAAGTCGGCGACCGACGTCGAGACGTCCAGCACCAGCTGCCCCAGCCCCAGGGCGGCGGCCAGCAGCAGCATCTTCTCGGGCAGCCGCCTGCGCAGCGCGATGACCAGGCAGAGCAGAAGCACCACGGGCACGTACAGCGCCATGGAGTCGACGCCTCCGCGCTGGTTCTGGTCGGCCGTTCCGGCCACGACAGAGATCCCGAACAGGACGAGGGCCCAGAAGCCGTCGACCCCGGTCGGGTTTCTGCGGAGGAAGTCATAGAGGCGCTGCACGTAACCCAGCGTAGGGAAGCCCGATGCGTGCCGGGGTCAACCGGAGGATCGATCCGGTGCGGGCGCGCGTACTCCGCAAGGTGGATGCCGTGATCACCTGTACGGCTAGTCCGTCCGCCTAGTCTGTCGGGGTGGACGAGGTCTGGCGGACGAGGTGACCGGCTCAAGCGAGTGGCGCGGCTGGCGCGCGGCGACGCAGGCCGCGCTGTACGGCTCGGGCGAAGAGGACACGCCGGGCTCGGGCGGCTCCACGGAGCCCGGCTCGGGCGGCTCCACGGCGGGCTTCTACCGGCGTTCCGAGGGTCCCGCCGGGCACTTCCGCACGTCGGTGCACGCCTCGCCGCTCTTCGCCGAGGCCGTGGCCCGGCTCCTGTGCCGGGTGGACGAGGCGCTGGGCCGGCCCGAGTCGCTCGACTTCGTCGACATGGCCGCCGGCCGCGGCGAACTGGTCGCCGCCGTGCTGACGGCGCTCCCCGCCGATGTGCTTTCCCGCACCCGCGCGTACGCCGTGGAGATCGCCGACCGCCCCGAAGGCGTCCCTCACCGGATCGAGTGGCTCCGCGAGCCGCCGTCGGCCGTCACCGGGCTGCTGTTCGCCAACGAGTGGCTGGACAACGTCCCCGTCGAGGTCGTGGAGGTCGACTCCACGGGGGTGGCGCGACTGGTCCTCGTCCGGGAGGACGGGTCCGAGCGGCTCGGGGAGCCGGTGTCGGGAGCGGCGGCGGACTGGCTGGCGCGCTGGTGGCCGCCGGGCGGCCAGGAGGGGCTGCGGGCCGAGGTCGGGCTGCCCAGGGACCTGGCGTGGGCGTCTGCCGTGGCATGCGTCCGACGGGGGCTCGCGGTGGCGGTGGACTACGCGCACACCGCGGACGCGCGCCCCCCGTACGGGACTCTGACCGGGTTCCGGGACGGACGGGAGACGGCGCCCGTCCCGGACGGGTCCTGCGACATCACGGCCCATGTGGCGCTGGACGCGTGCGCGGAGGCGGGAGCGCGAGCCGCGGCACGGACGCACGCCCCCCACCCGCCCCCCGGCTCCCCCGTGCACCCTGCCACCGGCGCGCACCCCGGCTCCCGCACGATCACGGGCCCTGACACGCGCCCCGGCGCTCGCCTGCTCACCCAACGCGCCGCGCTGCACTCCCTGGAGCTCACGGGTGCACGCCCCCCGCTCGCACTCGCCTCCACAGACCCTGCCGCATATGTGCGCGCCCTCGTGAGCGCCGGAGCGGCCGGCGAGCTCACCGCGCCGGGCGGACTGGGCGGCTTCGGCTGGCTGGTCCAGCCGGTCGGCATTGCGGACCCGCTGGCCGCGCGGCAGCCGGGCACGGACGCGGCGCGGGACCCGGACCCCACACGGGACCCGGAGGGCGGCCGGCCGCTCGGAGCCGACTGACCGTCTTCCGGGGCTGCCCCCTGGCCAGGGCCCGGGAGCCTCGCGGCCCGGCGGCGGGCTCACCTGGCGGGCTTGCTCGGCGGGCTCACCTGGCGGGCTTACTTGTCGATGTCTCCCACCACGAAGAACATCGACCCCAGGATGGCCACCATGTCGGCGACCAGCGTGCCCGGCAGCAGCTCGGTGAGCGCCTGGATGTTGTTGTACGACGCCGAGCGCAGCTTCAGCCGGTACGGCGTCTTCTCGCCCTTGCTGACGAGGTAGTAGCCGTTGATGCCGAGGGGGTTCTCGGTCCACGCGTACGTGTGCCCCTCGGGCGCCTTGAGGACCTTCGGCAGCCGCTGGTTGATCGGGCCGGGCGGCAGGTCGGCGAGACGGTCCAGGCAGGCGTCCGCGAGAGCGAGCGCGTTGTGCGTCTGCTCCAGGAGGCACTCGAAGCGCGCGAGACAGTCGCCCTCGGTGCGCGTGACCACCTTCAGGGTGTCCTGCAGCTCCCCGTAGGCGAGATAGGGCTCGTCCCTGCGCAGGTCGAAGTCGACGCCCGAGCCGCGCGCGATCGGCCCGCTCACGCCGTAGGCGTGCACGTGCTCCGGCGCGAGGACGCCGACGTCCCGGGTGCGCCCGCGGAAGATCTCGTTGCCGAGCACGAGGTCGTCGAAGACGTCCATACGGGAGCGCACGGCGGCGACCGCTTCGCGCGCGCGGGAGGTCCAGCCGGCCGGCACGTCCTCCTTGAGGCCGCCGACGCGGTTGAACATGTAGTGCATGCGCCCGCCGGAGACCTCCTCCATCACGTTCTGCAGCACCTCGCGCTCGCGGAACGCGTAGAACACCGGGGTGATGCCGCCGAGCTCCAGCGGGTAGGACCCGAGGAACATCAGGTGGTTGAGCACCCGGTTCAGCTCGGCGAGCAGCGTGCGGGTCCACACCGCGCGCTCCGGGACCTCCATGCCGAGCATCCGCTCCACCGCGAGGACCACGCCCAGCTCGTTGGAGAACGCCGACAGCCAGTCGTGGCGGTTGGCCAGCATGACGATCTGCCGGTAGTCGCGGGCCTCGAACAGCTTCTCCGCGCCGCGGTGCATGTAGCCGATCACCGGCTCCGCGTGCTGGATGCGCTCGCCGTCCAGCACGAGCCGCAGCCGCAGCACGCCGTGCGTGGAGGGGTGCTGGGGGCCGATGTTGAGCACCATGTCGGTGCTTTCCGCGGCGCCGCCGATCCCGACCGTGGTCTCCGTCGTGGGAGTCATGGCACCAGTCTCCCCTACGTACGCTGGGGCCATGGAGACGGGGAGCCCGGTGGGCCCAAGGGGCGCGGAGACGACGGACGCGGAGACGACGGAGGCCGGACCGGAGTGGCCGGAGGCCCCGGACTCGACGGAGGCCGGGCCGGAGTGGATCGGGCTGCCGTCCGGCCTGCTGCGGATGCGGCGGCTGCTGCTGGTGGTGTGGCTGGCGCCGGCCGCCGTCGCCGCCGGGCTGCTGCTCGGACTGCTCGTCGGCCCCGCGTGGGCCGCGTTCGCGCTGCTGCCGCTGGCCGGCATCGGCTGGGGCTGGGTGCTCCTCGGCCGCAACTGGCGCTCCTGGCGGTACGCGGAGCGGGCCGACGACCTGCTGATCAGCCGCGGCGTGCTGTGGCACGAGGAGACCGTCGTGCCGTACGGGCGCATGCAGCTCGTCGAGGTCACCTCCGGCCCCGTGGGGCGCCGCTTCGGGCTGGCCGGCGTCCAGCTGCACACCGCGGCCGCCGCGACCGACGCCGCCATCCCGGGCCTCGACCCCGCCGAGGCGGAGCGACTGCGCGACCGGCTCACCGAACTCGGCGAAGCCCGATCGGCGGGGCTGTGACGACACCGGGCGTGGAGGACGGCCTGCCGCAGGCGCCCGGCGGGTCCGGGGTCGGCCCCGCGCCGCTCGCCGTCGAACGCCGGCTGCATCCCGTGACGCCGTTCCGACGGGCGTGGGCGCCCGTCGCCGTCCTCGTCGGCTGGGCGGTCCACGACCCGAACCAGGCGCAGGAACAGCTCACCCGGCTGACCACGACCACCCTGCTCGTCGCGCTCGCCGTGCTCGTTCCCGCGGCCTCCCTCTACGGCTTTCTGACCTGGTGGTTCACCCACTTCGCGGTGACCGACGGCGAACTGCGCATCCGGACCGGGCTGCTGTTCCGCCGCACCGCGCACATCCGGCTGGAGCGCATCCAGGCGATCGACGTCAGCAGGCCGCTGCTGGCCCGCGTCGCGGGTGTGGCGAAACTCCGGCTGGACGTCGTCGGCGCCGAGAAGAAGGACGAACTCGCCTTCCTCGGCGAGGACGAGGCCCGCGCGCTGCGGGCCGAACTCCTCGCGCGCGCGGCCGGCTTCGCCCCGGAGACGGCGGGCGAGGTGGGGGAGGCGCCCGCGCGCGAGGTGCTGCGCGTGCCGGCGCGCGAGCTCGCGATCGCGCTGACGCTGACGGGCGCCACCTGGGGCGCGCTGGCCGCGGCGCTCGTCGTGCCGCCCGTGCTGTGGCTGGCCACCCACAGTGTGTGGACGGTCCTGGCGACCGGGGTGCCGCTGCTCGGCGCGGCCGGTGCGAGCAGCGCAGGACGGTTCGTCGGCGAGTACGACTGGACGGTGGGCGAGTCGCCGGACGGGCTGCGGATCGACCACGGCCTGCTGGACCGCACGCACGAGACGGTGCCGCCCGGGCGGGTGCAGACCGTGCGGATCGTCCAGCCGCTGCTGTGGCGGCGTCGGCGCTGGGTGCGCGTCGAGCTGGACGTGGCCGGTTCCGCCAACTCCGTGCTCGTGCCGGTCGCCCCGTACGCGGCCGCGGAGATGGTCGTCGCGCGCGTGCTGCCCGGGGCGGTCGTGCCGGCCGAGGCGTCGCTGCGGCGCCCGCCGCGCCGGGCCGGACGCTGTGTGCCGCTGTGGTGGCGCGGTTACGGCGTCACCGTCACGGACACCGTGTTCGCCGCCCGCCACGGGCTGCTGCGCCGCCGTCTTTCGCTGGTGCCGCACGCCAAGGTCCAGAGCGTGCGGTTGACGCAGGGGCCCTGGCAGCGCCTCTGGGGCCTCGCGGACGTGCATGTGGACACGGGGGCCGGCAAGACCGTCACCGCCCGGCTGAGGGACGCACACGAGGCCACGCGACTGCTCGGCAGCCAGGCCGAACGGTCCCGGACCGGGCGCCGTGACGCCCGGCCCGACCGGTGGATGGCGTGACCCGACCGTCGCGGCCGCGCGCCGTCCGGACCTTGGCGGCGGCGCGGCGGCGCGGCGACGACGTCAGGAGACCGCGCTGCGCAGCTGCTGGAGGTCGATCTGCTCGGTCTCGTCGTGGGCGGTCAGGTCGATCACCTGGCCCACTCCGCGCGACGCCTCGTCCACGGGCTTGAACTCCGCCTCGGACTCGGCCTTGTGCAGCGCGAGGGCCTCCTGGCCGACGACGTCCGCCAGGTCCTCGTTCTGGACGGCTTCGAGGGCGTCCGGCGCCGACTCGCTCTTGGTGCCGAAGAAGTCGAACCCGCCTTCGGCCGTCGGGCGCCGCACGGGCTGAGCGGCCGGGACGACGGCCACGGCGGTCGGCACGGCGAAGTGACCGGACGGCGACCGCACGGGAGCGGCGGGACGCGGCACGAGCGCGCCCGCCGTGTCCGACGCGCCGCCCTCGACGGCGGCGGGGGCGTCGGGCGCCGGGGCGGCGCCGGGCTCCGGGTCCAGGGGCGGCTCGGGCCGCGCCGCGGTCTCCGGGGCCGTGTCGTTCGAAGTCCCGTCGGCCTGCTCGGTCTCGTCGGCCTGCGGGGTCTCGTCGGCCGCCGGAGCCGCCTCGGCCTGCGGGGTCTCGTCGGCTGCCGGGTGGGGGGCGGTCGCGCGCGCGTGCTCGTCGACCGCCTCGGGCTTCCCCTGCGCCTCGTCCTCCTGGGCGGCGTTCGCGTCGCCGCCGGCGGCGTCGGCCTCCGCGGAGACCGTCCGCGCGGGCTCCTGGCCGGAGGGGTCCGCAGCGAGATCCCCGGCGAGGTCGTCGCCCTTCGTGGAGTCGACGCCGTCGGTGTCCAACCGCGAAAGCGCGGCCTGCGCGCGCAGGAACAGCTTCGAGCCCTCGGGCGAGAAGGCCGCCGAGAACTGCGGCACGTCCTCGCGGGGCTCCGCCGACTCGGCCGGCTCCGCGCCTTCGACGGCGTCCGGGCCCTCGGCGGCGGAATCCGCGGCGGCGTCGCTCGCGGGCCCGGCGGGCAGCGCGGGCACCGCCTCTATCTCGAGCAGTCGGCGGCCCTCGAGGGCGCTGGCCCGCTCGGTCTCCGCGGTGGCATAGCGGCGCAGCAGCGCCGCGTGCTCGTTGCGCAGGCCGGCGAGTTCGGCGCGCTTGGCCCGCAGCCGCTGCTCCAGCTTGACCCGCAGCTCACGCGACTCGTCGAGGTCGCTCTCCAGTTCGGCGACACGTTCCTCGTAACGCCACTCGTCACTGGCACGCGCGCGTGTGAGGTCGGCGACGTGCCTGCCGGCCTGCATGTCCCAGCGGCGCATCACGACCGCGCCGACGACCGCCGTGATCGCGGCCGCCGCCGCCAGGCCGCGGAGAGTCGCCTGCTGCGTGAACACCCAGGGGCCGAGAGCGCAGACAAGGGAGACGCCTGCGATCACCGAGGGGGGCAGCAGCCTGTGCAGAGGCGGGGAATGACGGTGACGTCCACGTGGCATGGCCAGAAACTTACCGCGCGTAGGCGAATGTTGGCGCCCCGCCCCACAAAAACTCAGCCATACCTAAGCCTTCACAGAACCTCAGGAATCCCGGCTGTCACCGAATTCGACAAACGGCAAGATCATTTCCGGCCCCGGACTCCCGCTTCTCCTCACCCGATTCCCGCGGCCTCACCGGCGCCCGCGCGCCCGCCCACGCCCGCCCACGCCCACCCACGCCACCCGGCCGGACGCCCGCCCGGCCCCCGCCCCCCCGTCACGCCCGCCACCGCACACCCCCACCTCACAGCGC
Source organism: Streptomyces sp. NPDC001027 (assembly GCF_040299045.1). Classification (NCBI taxonomy): domain Bacteria; kingdom Bacillati; phylum Actinomycetota; class Actinomycetes; order Kitasatosporales; family Streptomycetaceae; genus Streptomyces; species Streptomyces sp. NPDC001027. Next base: position 57,151 of record NZ_JBEPBI010000005.1, on the reverse strand, counting down.
GCCCTCCGCCGGTCTCCCCTCACCGCGCGGTGAGGCGCTCGCTGATCCACTCCAGGGTCGGGGGGATCTCGCGGCGCCAGGTGTTGAAGTTGTGCCCGCCGCTTTCCAGGATGATCGACGAGATCCTCGTCCTGTGGGTGGACTTCGCCAGCTCTATGAACTTCAGCGTTGGCTTGTAGTTGGACTCGCCGGCCTTGCTGCTGGTGACGAGCAGCGAGGTGGCCGGAGCGGAACGGTTTTTCAGGAACCAGTGCAAATCGGCTTCATTGCGGAGCTTCTTGTTCCCGTGGAAGAGGTCGCCCGTGGTCGGGTCGCTCGGCGCCTTGTAGTAGGCCGACAGGCCCGCGCCCGCCCCGTAGACCTCCGGGTGGTGCATCGCCAGCTTGAGCGCGCAGTAGCCGCCCGTGGAGTCGCCGATGATGCCCCAGCCGCCGGGCTTCTTGTTCACCCGGTAGTGGGCCGTCACGGCCTCCGGCAGATCCTTGGCGAAGAACGACTCGGTCTGCGGGCCCGTCGGGATGTCCACGCACTCCGTGTCCCGCGGCGGCGCCACCGTCGGCCGCATCATGACCAGGATCATCGGCTGCATGCGCCCGTTCTTCGCGAGCGTCCGCGCGGTGCTCGGGTAGTGCAGCTTGTTCACCAGCGCCTCCGCCGTGCCCGGGTAGCCCGTGAGGACCACGGCCGCGGGGAAGGTCCGCGTGCGGTACTGCGGCTCGAAGTACTCCGGCGGCAGGTACACGAACGCGGGCGTGGCGATGTCCGTCGTACGCCCGATGACGGCGATCTTCTGGATCTGCCCGCCGAAGCGCGGCGTCCCACTGCCGCTGCCGTCCACCCGCCGGGTGTCGACCACCCGCAGCGGACTCGCCGACGCGCCGTCCTTCGCATGGTCGACGACCACCCCCTGATCCGTCTCCTGACCGAACAGGTCCGCCCAACTGGCGTAGAAGCCGAACGCCTGGTTGGCGGACAGCCCTATGGACACGAAGAGTGCCAATTGCGTGGCGAGCAGCAGCCCGATGCGCCCGCCGACCGCCCGCCAGTTGCGCTTGGCCAGACGCGGCCACAGCCACACCGTTCCGATGAACAGCAATACGGCGAACAGCACTGACAGCAGCAGCACTTTGTTGCTCGTGAGACCCATGCGGTGTTTCCTGCCTGCTCTCCGTCCGGGATCACGCCCGCTCCCCCGACTCCTTCGCGAGGGCTTGTCCCGAACTTTCCCTGTTCTTTTCAGCGGCTTTGGCGAGACGAGTGAACCTCTCTCCCCAAGACACCGTCCTAGAGGGCGCAATGTCGCCGGATGCCCGAATCGGCACCGGGTCCACAGTCTCTCGCGGAACTACGGGATGCGATGTCTGTCACCGAAGATGGGGAAATGTCGGGTGGGGTTCCGCCCCGTAGCAGCCGGGTGCGGCGGATAGTGCGAGGTCCACGTCCCGAGGCCGTGCCGTCCCTCGTCGCCCGGGCCTGCGCCCTCGTGGGCCTGCTGGACGTCGCCGGCGGCGTCTTCCCGCGGTTCCGGCACAGCCGTATGCACAGCTTCGCCGAGGTGCTGCCCGGCTCGTTCGGCCCCTTCGCGGCGGCGCTGTCCCTCAGCGCCGGCGTCCTGCTGCTGCTGCTCGCCCACGGACTGCGGCGCGGCAAGCGGCGCGCCTGGCGGGCCGCCGTGGTGCTGCTCCCGGCGGGCGCGATCTCGCAGTTCGTGTACCGGCACTCGATCGTGGGCGCGCTCATCTCCATCGCCCTGCTCGTCCCGCTGCTGGTGCACCGCGACCAGTTCAAGGCGCTGCCCGACCCGCGCAGCCGCTGGCGCGCACTCGCCAACTTCGTCCTCATGGGCGCCGGCTCCCTGGGGCTGGGCCTGGTCATCGTCAGCGTCCACCCGGGGCGCCTGATCGGCGACCCGAGCCTGGCCGATCGCATCACGCACGTCCTGTACGGCCTCTTCGGCTTCGAGGGCCCGGTCGACTACCAGGGCAACACCTCCTGGACGGTCGCCTTCTCCCTCGGCGCCCTCGGCTGGATCACCGCCGTCACCACCATCTACCTCGCCTTCCGCCCCGAGCACCCGGCCGCCCGCCTCACCGAGGAGGACGAGAGCCGGCTGCGCGCCCTGCTGGACAAACACGGCCGCCGCGACTCCCTCGGCCACTTCGCCCTGCGCCGCGACAAGGCCGTCGTCTTCTCCCCCAGCGGCAAGGCCGCCGTCACCTACCGCGTGGTCTCCGGCGTGATGCTCGCCAGCGGCGACCCCATCGGCGACGTCGAGGCCTGGCCCGGCGCCATCGAACGCTTCATGGACGAGGCCAAGGCCCACTCCTGGACGCCCGCCGTCATGGGCTGCTCGGAGACCGGCGGCGAGGTCTGGACCCGCGAGACCGGCCTGGACGCCCTGGAGCTGGGCGACGAGGCGGTGGTGGACGTCGCGGATTTCTCCCTCGCCGGCCGCGCGATGCGCAACGTGCGCCAAATGGTCAAGCGCATCGAGCGCGCCGGTTACGAGACCCGCGTGCGGCGCGTACGTGACCTGGGCGAAGCCGAACTGGAACGCATCCGACGAGCCGCCGAGGACTGGCGCGGCACCGACACCGAACGCGGCTTCTCCATGGCCCTGGGCCGCGTCGGCGACGCCTCCGACGGCGACTGCCTCATCGCCACCGCCCACAAAGCCGACGAGATCCCCGGCGAGTACGGCGACCTCAAGGCGATCCTGCACTTCGTGCCCTGGGGCCCCGACGGCGCCTCCCTCGACCTCATGCGACGCGACCGCTCCGCCGACCCCGGCATGAACGAACTGCTCATCGTCGCCGCACTCCAGGCCGCACCCAAGTTCGACATCACGCGCGTGTCCCTCAACTTCGCCATGTTCCGCGCGGCCCTGGCCCGCGGCGAGAAGATCGGCGCCGGCCCCGTCCTGCGCGCCTGGCGCGGCCTGCTCGTCTTCCTCTCCCGCTGGTTCCAGATCGAGTCCCTCTACAAGTTCAACGCCAAGTTCCAGCCCCGCTGGGAACCCCGCTTCGTCGTCTACCGCGCCTCCGCCGACCTGCCCCGCATCGGCTTCGCCGCCATGCAGGCCGAAGGCTTCGTCACCCTCGCCCTCCCCCTGCCCCGCTTCCTGCGCCGCCGCTCCTCCGCAGCCCGCGCCTGCGCGCACACGGTGGCCGAGAGAGACGTACGGGCGGCCTAGGGCGCACGGGCCCGTGGAACCGCGCGTTCCCGGGCCGGGGCCCTGCCCGGGAGCCGCGCCGCGGCGCGGCTCCCTCCTGGGCCTACGCTGAACATATGAGCAAGCAGAGCGGACGCGGGCGCGTCGACGGACTTCCGCAATGGGACCGCTGCGCGGTCATGGGAGTCGTCAACGTGACCCCCGACTCCTTCTCCGACGGCGGCCGGTGGTTCGACACGACGGCCGCCGTCAAGCACGGCCTCCATCTCGTCGCCGAAGGCGCGGACCTCGTCGACGTCGGCGGCGAGTCCACCCGGCCGGGCGCCACGCGCGTCGACGAGGCCGAGGAGCTCCGCCGGGTCGTCCCCGTCGTCCACGGTCTCGCCTCTGAAGGCGTCGTCGTCTCCGTCGACACCATGCGCGCCTCCGTCGCCGCCCGGGCCCTCGCGGCCGGCGCCGCCCTCGTCAACGACGTCAGCGGCGGCCTCGCCGACCCGGCGATGATCCCCGCCGTGGCGGACGCCGGAGCCCCTTTCGTGGTCATGCACTGGCGCGGCTTCCTCGAGGGCGGCAACGTCCGGGGCGTCTACGCCGACGTCGTCGCCGAGGTCGTCGACGAGCTCCACGCGCGCGTGGACGCCGTCCTCGCCGGCGGCGTCTCCCCCGACCGCATCGTGGTCGACCCCGGGCTCGGCTTCTCCAAGGAGGCCGACCACGACCTCACCCTGCTCGCCCACCTCGACCGGCTGCACTCCCTCGGGCACCCGCTGCTCGTCGCCGCCTCCCGCAAGCGGTTCCTCGGTCGCGTCCTGGCCGGACCGGAAGGCGCCCCGCCCCCCGCGCGCGAGCGCGACGCGGCCACCGCCGCCGTGTCCGCCCTCGCGGCGCAGGCCGGCGCCTGGGCCGTGCGCGTGCACGAGGTGCGCGCGACGGCCGACGCGGTGCAGGTCGCGCGCGCCATGGAAGGAGCGCGCGAGGAAAGGCGCACGCTGGGCGCGGGCGCACCCGACCCGGCGCGGCCGGCGACGGACGCATCCGGTGCGCACGGCAGACCCGGTCCGCCCGCCCCTCCCCACCCGTCCCACGCAGAAGGAGCCCGGTGAGCGCCCCCCACACGGACGTCGAGCAGGTCGAGGCCGCCAACACCGCCTTCTACGAGGCACTGGAGCAAGGTGATTTCGACGGGGTGTCCTCCTTCTGGCTGGCCCCGTCCGATCTGGGCGTGGACGAGACCTACCACGACCCGGCCGACGTCGGCGTGGTCTCGTGCGTGCACCCCGGGTGGCCCGTGCTCACCGGGCGCGCCGAGGTCCTGAGGTCGTACGCGCTGATCATGGCGAACACCGACTACATCCAGTTCTTCCTCACCGACGTGCACGTCTCGGTCACCGGCGACACCGCCCTGGTGAACTGCACCGAGAACATCCTCAGCGGCGGCCCGGCGCCGGAGGCCGGCGAGGAGCTCGGACCGCTCGTCGGCCAGCTCGTCGTCGCCACCAACGTGTTCCGCCGGACCCCGGACGGCTGGAAGCTGTGGTCGCACCACGCCTCCCCGGTGCTCGCCGAGAACGACGACACCGACGAGACCGAGGACGACGACGAGCAGGACACCCCGTCCTGAGCGGTCGGGAACGCCCCGAAAGGCGGGCGGCGAGGTCCGCAAGGCCCACCCGGGCGAAGAAGTGGTTGGAATCACGAACCCGTGGGTAGGGGCGGCTACCAACCCCAGAGGCACCGGGATCCCCGGGCGCAACGGCCGGTCGGATTCCGGGCTCCCGCCCGGGCCGCCGCGGCCGGAGACCGGGTCTGTCGGTGCTCGCGGGTAGATTCGAGCGAGGCCGGGGTGCCGCCCCCACACGGCACGCACCGGCCGGAACCGACGACTGCAGGAGTGATTCGCGTGGATCGTGTCGCGCTGCGCGGCCTCAAGGCCCGCGGGTACCACGGCGTGTTCCCCAAGGAACGCGAGGAGGGCCAGACCTTCATCGTGGACCTCGTCCTGGGCCTGGACACCCGACCGGCCGCGGCCGACGACGACCTGGCGAAGACCGTGCACTACGGCATCGTGGCGGAGGAGGCCGTGGCCGTCGTCGAGGGCGAGCCCGTCGACCTCGTCGAGACGCTCGCCGCACGCATCGCCCAGGTCTGTCTGAAGCACGAAGCGGTCCAGGAGGTCGAGGTCTGCGTCCACAAACCGGACGCCCCGATCACCGTCCCCTTCGACGACGTGACCGTCACCATCACCCGGAGCCGAGTATGACCGCGTTCTTCGCCGGGGGTCAGAGCGACCCGACCGTCCAGCCGGTGCCCGCCTCCGTCGTCGAGAGGGTCGACGCCGCCGACACCACCCTGCACAACCCGAAACGCGCCGTGCTCTCCCTCGGCTCCAACCTGGGCAACCGCCTGGAGACGCTGCAGGGCGCCGTCGACGCCCTCGAGGACACCCCCGGCGTCCGCATCAAGGCGGTCTCCCCCGTGTACGAGACGGCGCCCTGGGGCGTCGAGCCCGGCAGCCAGCCGTCGTACTTCAACGCGGTGGTCGTGCTGAAGACGACCCTGCCGCCCTCCTCCCTCCTGGAGCGGGCGCACGCGGTCGAGGAGGCCTTCCACCGGGTCCGGGAGGAGCGCTGGGGCGCCCGCACCCTGGACGTCGACATCGTCGCCTACGCCGACGTCGTGGACGACGACCCGCATCTCACGCTCCCTCACCCCCGCGCCCATGAGCGGGCGTTCGTGCTCGCCCCCTGGCACGACGTCGAGCCCGAGGCCCAGCTCCCCGGCGTCGGCCGGGTCGCCGACCTTCTCGACGCGGTCACCCGCGAAGGCGTCGCCGCCCGCGAGGACCTGGAACTTCACCTGCCCGAGTAGTCGTTAAGGTCGACAGGAAGGTCGCAGGACCACTGCGGGGGAGCTGAAGGGACACCGTGAGAGAGCTGCACATCAGGGTGCTGGCAGGCGTGTTCGTCGTGGCCGGCGTCCTGTCCTGGGCGGGCGCCCGCCTCTGGAACTCGATCGGGACCCTGCCCAGCGTCCCGTTGGCCGCGCCTATCGTGCTCGCCGTGATCGCGGTGATCCTGCTCGCCACGGCGATCTCGCTGCGCTCGCGTCTCAAGGCCCAGCGCGAGCGCCGCCCGGGGGCGAAGGGCGTCGACCCGCTGATGGCCGCCCGCGCCGTCGTCTTCGGTCAGGCCAGCGCCCTGGTGGCCGCGCTCGTCTCCGGCATGTACGCGGGCACGGGCGTCTTCCTCCTGGAGTCCCTGGACATCCCCGCCCGCCGCGACCAGGCCATCTACGCCGGCTTCTCGGTCCTCGCGGGCATCGCCGTCATAGCGGCGGCCCTCTTCCTGGAGCGCGTCTGCAAGCTCCCGGAGGACGACGACCACGAGAACGGCGCGGCCTCGACGGCGTGACCCCGCCGCGCACGATTGCGGCGGGGCCGGCGAAAAGGGGGTACGCGCGCGGGCGGCGTCAGCGAGCCAGTATCAGGCTCATCGCCTCCGCGCGGGTCGTCGCGTCCCTGAGCTGCCCCCGCACCGCGGACGTGGTGGTCTTGGCGCCCGGCTTGCGGATGCCGCGCACGGACATGCACATGTGCTCGGCCTCCACGACGACGATCACGCCACGGGCCTCGAGTATCCGCATGAGGGAGTCCGCCACCTGCGTGGTGAGACGTTCCTGGACCTGAAGGCGGCGCGCGAACACCTCGACCAGCCGGGCCAGCTTCGACAGCCCCGTGATCTTGCCGGACTCCGCCGGGATGTAACCCACGTGCGCGACACCGTGGAACGGCAGCATGTGGTGTTCGCAGAGCGAGACGATCTCGATGTCCTTGACGAGCACCATCTCGTCGTGGCCGAGATCGAAGGTCGTCGTCAGCACGTCCTCGGGCGTCTGCCTGAGGCCCGCCAGCAGCTCCCGGTAGGCCCGCGCCACCCGCGCCGGCGTCTCCCGGAGACCCTCGCGCTCCGGGTCCTCGCCGACCGCGATCAGGAGCTCGCGTACGGCGTTCTCGGCGCGCTTCTCGTCGAACTCGCCGATCGATCCCTCGCCGTCCAGCGTCACGGGGTCGGTCATCTGGTGCCTCGTTCCTGTGCGGGTCGCGCGTATGGGCCACGCGCCTCATCTGCGGCATCGAGCATCGTTCAGGAAATGCCGCGCCCCCCAGGCTAGAACCTGGGGGGCGCTGCATCCATTCCGGGCCTGGTGAGGCCGCCGGGAGCAGATCAGCTCTCGGGGCGCTCCTCCGGGCTGGGCTCGGCCACCGGGCCGGCGTCGACCACGGTGGACTTCGCGGTCGAGATCGCCGGAGTGGCGCCGTTGGCGCCGTTCGTCAGGGCGAGCTCCTTGGGGGAGAGCACCGGCGGACGGGTGGAGGGCGTGCGGCGCGAGGAGCCGGTCCAGGCGGGCCGCGCCGGGCGCTTGACGATGGACGAGAAGACCTCGGCGATCTCCTCCTTGCCCAGCGTCTCCTTCTCCAGCAGCTGCAGCACCAGGTTGTCGAGGACGTCGCGGTTCTCGACCAGGATCTCCCAGGCCTCGTTGTGCGCGTTCTCGATGAGCTTCTTGACTTCCTCGTCCACCAGCGCGGCGACCTCTTCCGAGTAGTCGCGCTGGTGAGCCATCTCACGGCCGAGGAACGGCTCGGTGTTGTCGCCGCCGAACTTGATCGCGCCCAGACGCTCGGTCATGCCGTACTGGGTGACCATCGCGCGGGCCGTGGCGGTGGCCTTCTCGATGTCGTTCGCCGCGCCCGTGGTCGGGTCGTGGAAGACGAGCTCCTCGGCCGCGCGGCCGCCCAGCATGTAAGCCAGCTGGTCCAGCATCTCGTTGCGCGTGGTGGAGTACTTGTCCTCCTCCGGCAGGACCATCGTGTAGCCCAGAGCACGGCCTCGCGAGAGGATCGTGATCTTGTGGACCGGGTCGGAGTTCGGAGAGGCCGCCGCGACCAGGGCGTGACCGCCCTCGTGGTACGCGGTGATCTTCTTCTCCTTGTCCGACATGATCCGGGTCCGCTTCTGCGGGCCCGCGACCACACGGTCGATCGCCTCGTCCAGCATGTGGTTGTCGATCAGCTTCTTGTCCGAGCGGGCCGTCAGCAGCGCGGCCTCGTTCAGGACGTTGGAGAGATCGGCGCCGGTGAAGCCGGGGGTGCGGCGGGCGACGGCGGACAGGTCGACGTCGGGCGCGACCGGCTTGCCCTTCTGGTGGACCTTGAGGATCTCCAGGCGGCCCTGCATGTCCGGGCGGTCGACCGCGATCTGGCGGTCGAAACGGCCGGGGCGCAGCAGCGCCGGGTCGAGGATGTCGGGGCGGTTCGTGGCGGCGATGAGGATCACGCCGCCCTTCACGTCGAAGCCGTCCATCTCGACGAGGAGCTGGTTCAGGGTCTGCTCGCGCTCGTCGTGTCCGCCGCCGAGGCCGGCGCCGCGGTGGCGGCCGACCGCGTCGATCTCGTCGACGAAGACGATCGCCGGGGCGTTCGCCTTGGCCTGCTCGAAGAGGTCGCGGACCCGGGAGGCGCCGACGCCGACGAACATCTCGACGAAGTCGGAACCGGAGATCGAGTAGAAGGGGACGCCCGCCTCGCCGGCGACGGCGCGCGCGAGGAGCGTCTTGCCGGTGCCGGGCGGGCCGTACAGCAGCACGCCCTTGGGGATCTTGGCGCCGACGGCCTGGAACTTCGCCGGCTCCTGCAGGAACTCCTTGATCTCGTGGAGTTCCTCGACCGCCTCGTCCGAGCCTGCGACGTCGGCGAACGTCGTCTTCGGGGTGTCCTTGGTGATGAGCTTGGCCTTGGACTTCCCGAAGTTCATGACCCGGGAGCCGCCGCCCTGCATCTGGTTCATCAGGAACAGGAAGACGACCACGATGAGGACGAAGGGGAGCAGTGACAGCAGGATCCCGACGAAGGCGTTCTGCTTCGTCGGAGAGACCGTGTAGCCGTCCGGGATCTGCTTGTCCTGGTACTTGGTCTGCAGCGTGTTGGCGATCGTCACGCCCTGATCGCCGATGTAGCTCGCCTGGATCTTCGAGCTGCCCTTGATCTTCACGCCGTCTTTGAGCGTGGCCTTGATGGTCTGCTCGTCACCGGTGGTGAGTTTGGCCGACTCGACCTTGTTGTCGTTGATCGCTGCAATGACCTGGCCGGTGTCCACCGTCTTGTAGCCGCCGGACGAGCCGACGACCTGCATCAACACGACCACGGCAAGGACGGCCAGCACGATCCACATGACCGGCCCACGGAAGTATCGCTTCACGTCCATCCATACGGAGCGGTGTCGCCCCGTCCCTCCTGCCATAGTGAGTTTGATAAGACAGTTCTTCTGACGGTACCCCAGCTTCGTCGCGCAAAGCCGCACGGGACGGCTGGCGCACCCGTCTGCATGCTCCAACGGCGTGATGCCCGCCGGGGTTCCCGATCTTCGTACGGGGCTTGGGCTTTTCGGGTTCAGCCGCCGTAGACGTGGGGCGCGAGCGTACCGACGAACGGGAGGTTCCGGTACTTCTCGGCGTAGTCGAGGCCGTAGCCGACGACGAACTCGTTCGGGATGTCGAAGCCGACCCACTCGACGTCGATGGCCACCTTGGCGGCCTCGGGCTTGCGCAGCAGCGTGCACACCTTGAGGGAGGCCGGCTCGCGCGAGCCGAGGTTGGACAGCAGCCAGGACAGGGTCAGGCCGGAGTCGATGATGTCCTCGACGATCACGACGTGCTTGCCCTTGATGTCGGTGTCGAGGTCCTTGAGGATCCGCACCACACCGGAGGACTGGGTGCCGGCGCCGTAGGACGACACGGCCATCCAGTCCATGGTGACGGGGGTGGACAGAGCCCGGGCGAGGTCGGCCATGACCATCACCGCGCCCTTGAGGACACCGACGATGAGCAGGTCCTTGCCCGCGTACTGCGCGTCGATGCTCGCGGCCAGTTCGGCCAGCTTCGCGTCGATCTCTTCCTTGGTGATGAGCACCTCTTTGAGGTCGGTGCCCATGTCTTTCGCGTCCACCCGCATCACTTTCGGTTGTCCCACCGGCCGCCGGAACCGCCCACGCCGACCACGTGAGCGGTCCTGGCGGAGGGTCCGGATCAGCCTTGCCGAATCACCAGTCTGCCACCCTGGCGCTGGGCGACGACTTTGCCGGGGAGATTGATGACTCCCTGGCCGCGCCATCCGGTGATCAACCGGTCGATCTCCTCGATGTGCCGGGCGAAGAGGGAACCGGCCGGGGCGCCCGCCTCGATCGCGGCGCGGCGCAGGATGCGGCGGCGCACGGCGGGCGGCAGGGCGTACAGCTTGGCGCACTCCAGCAGGCCGGCCGCGTCCCGTACGGAGGACTCGGCCTGGCCGGCCCAGGCGTCGAGCGCGTCGGCGTCGTCGCGGGAGAGCTGGGCCGTGCGGGCGAGCGCTTCGACGACGCCCTTGCCGAGGGCCTTCTCCAGGGCGGGCAGGCCTTCGTGGCGGAGCCGGGAGCGGGTGTAGGCCGGGTCGGCGTTGTGCGGGTCGTCCCAGACGGGCAGGGACTGGACCATGCAGGCCTTGCGGGCGGTCTGCCGGTCGAGCTGGAGGAAGGGGCGGCGGTAGCGGCGGGCGGCCCCCGGTCCGCCGGAGACGGCGGCCATGCCGGACAGGGAGCGGATGCCGGAGCCGCGGGCGAGGCCGAGCAGGACCGTCTCGGCTTGGTCGTCGCGGGTGTGGCCGAGCAGGACCGCGGCGGCGCCGTGGCGCTCGGCGGCCGCGTCGAGGGCGCTGTAGCGGGCGTCGCGGGCGGCGGCCTCGGGGCCGCCTTCGCGGCCGACGGTCACGGCGGCGGACTCGACGGGGTCGAGGCCGAGTTCGCGCAGACGCAGGGCGACTTCCGCGGCGCGCAGGTCGGAGCCGGGCTGCAGGCCGTGGTCGACGGTGACGCCGCCGGCGCGGATGCCGAGCCGGGGGGCCTCGAAGGCGAGGGCGGAGGCGAGGGCCATGGAGTCGGCGCCGCCGGAGCACGCCACGAGCACGAGCGGCGACGGAGGCTGTTCGTGCGCGCTCGCCTCGGGGGCGGGGTGGTCGTTGAGGACGTCGTGGAGTACGCGGCGGACCGCCAGGCGTATCGCCGCGACCGCAGGATGGGGACCCATTGTCCGGTTCCCTTCATGAAGTTGTCGGGGACTGAGCCCGGGTTCGGTCACTCAGAGTGTGTAGATGGTGACAGAACCGGGGCGTTCCCCGAGCATTGCACGCCTGCCCCGGGCCGACGGTCCCTCGGACGGGTGATTGAAGGGGCGTTCGCCTGCCGTCGACCGGATTCGTCCGTCGGCGGTCCGCAGGTTCACGACTCGGCCTTGCGGTGCACCCGCGCGACCCAGTCCGCCGGCTTGCCGATCTCGGCCTTGGTCGGAAGTGTGTTCGGGGAGGTCCACACGCGGTTGAAGCCGTCCATGCCGACCTGGTCGACGACGGCCCGCACGAAGCGTTCGCCGTCCCGGTACTGCTTGAGCTTGGCGTCGAGGCCGAGGAGCTTGCGCAGGGCGACGTCGAGCCGGGAGGCGCCCTTGGCGCGGCGCTGCTGGAACTTCTCGCGGATCTCGGCGACGGTCGGGACGACGTCGGGGCCGACGCCGTCCATGACGAAGTCGGCGTGCCCCTCGAGGAGGGACATCACGGCGGTGAGCCGGGCGAGGATCTCGCGCTGGGCGGGCGTCTGCACGAGCTCCACCAGGGAGCGGCCCCCGTCGTCCTCCTCGCCCTCGGGGCGGCCGCCGGCGAGGGACTGGGCGGCTTCCCTGACCCGCTCGAGGAACGTCGACGGGTCGACGTCGGTCTCCCCGAGGAACGACTGGATCTCGCCCTCGAGATGGTCGCGCAGCCAGGGCACGGCGGAGAACTGCGTGCGGTGCGTCTCCTCGTGGAGGCACACCCAGAGCCGGAAGTCGTGGGGGTCGACGTCGAGTTCGCGTTCGACGTGGACGATGTTCGGCGCGACGAGCAGGAGACGGCCGCCGCCGTTCGCGCCGGCGGGTAGTTCACGGGTGGCCGGGGCGAAGGTCTCGTACTGGCCGAGGACGCGGGAGGACAGGAAGGAGAGCAGCATGCCGAGTTCGACGCCGGTGACCTTGCCGCCGACGGCTCCGAGGACCGCGCCCCCGGGGCTGTTGCCGCGGCGTTCCTGCATCTTGTCCAGGAGGGGTTTGAGGATCTCCCGGAAGCCCGCGACGTTGGCCCGCACCCAGCCGGGGCGGTCGACGACGAGGATGGGGGTGTCGTGGATCTCGTCGGTGGCCATCCGGGTGAAGCCCCGGACGTGCCCCTCCGAGGCCCTGGCGTGCCGGCGCAGCTCCGCGACGACGGCCCGTGCCTCGTCCCGGCTGACCTCCGGACCCGGCCGCACCAGCCGGGTCGCGGTCGCCACCGCCAGATTCCAGTCGACCATCCCCGCAGATGCAGCACCACCGATGCTCGTCATGCGTCAACCGTACGTGAGCGCCGCCGCCGGGGGCAGGCCGCGGGAGGCCGGTCAGGGAGATGTCAGGGTCGGCGCCGGGGGCGCCTCGGGGTGGCGGGCCGCGGCGGGCGTCAGCGGCACCCGCAGCCCGCGAGCGCCGTGGCCGCCCTGTCCAGGGCCGCCTGGGCCGCCCCCGCGTCGGTCGTGCCGGCCGCCAGGAAGGCGAAGGCGAGGAGCCGTCCGTCGTGGTCGACGACCGTGCCGGCGAGGGCGTTCACGCCGGTCAGGGTGCCGGTCTTGGCGCGGACGACGCCCGCCGCGCCGTCCGTGTACCGGTGGGCGAGGGTGCCGGTGAAGCCGGCGACGGGCAGGCCGGTGAGGACGGGCCGCAGGTCGGGACGGGCCGGGTCGCCGGCCTTGACCAGGAGGGCGGTCAGCAGGTTCGCCGTCATGCGGTCCCGGCGGTCGAGTCCGCTGCCGTCCATGATGCCGACGCCGGCCGTCGGCAGCCCGAGCTTCTTCAACTGGGCCCGGACCGCGGCGCCGCCGCCCGCGAAGTCGGCGCGGACGCCGGTCGCGAGGGCGGTGTGGCGGGCGAGGGCCTCGGCGATGTCGTTGTCGCTGTTGGTCAGCATCCGCTCGACCAGGACCGACAGCGGCGGCGAGGAGACCGAGGCGAGGCTCTTCGCGCGCGCGGTGGCCTTGGAGGGTCCGGGGGCCGTGGCGGTGATGCCGTCGGCCTTCAGGAACGCGGCGAACGTGCGGGTCGCGTCGGCCGCGGGGTCGGGCACGCGCGTGACCGGACCGCTGGTCGAGTCGTCGGGGCGGCCCTCGTCGGCGGACAGGGCGGTGACCCGCGCGAGGTTGCCGTTGCGCCCGATGGGGTGAACTTCGCTGCCCGCGTAGAGGGTCGTGTCGTACGACAGCGTCACCCGGGTGACGCCGCGCTTCTTCAGGGCGGCGGCGGAGGACGCGGCGAGGGCGCGCAGGTCCGCCCAGCCCGCGCCGTCGTCGTCGCGGGCCGTGAGGGTGGGGTCGCCGCCGCCGACGAGGACGAGCTCCTTGGTGTCGGGCTCGAGCACCGTGCGGGTGGTCAGGCGGTGCTCGCCGCCCATCGCGGAGAGCGCGGCGACCGCGGTGGCGATCTTCGTGGTGGAGGCCGGCGTCAGGCCCGTCCCGGCGCCGGCGCCGTACAGCCGCCTGCCGGTGGCGACGTCGACGACCGCGGCGGTGTGCCGGGCGCCGAGGACGGGGTCGGCCAGGAGCGGGGTCAGGACGCTGGCGACGCCGGCGCCCGTCGGGAGGGTGGCCGGGGCGGACTTGACGACGTCGACGCCGCCGCCGAGGCCGACCAGGACGGAGGCGGCGCTGGGGGCGGGGCGCGGCGCCCCGGCCGCGGTGTCGGACGTACGGGACGAATCCGCCGTGCGCCCGTGATCTGCGCCACCCGTCCGTTCGAGCGCGGTCGCCCGGTCCCGCTCGGCCGTACGCTGGCCGGTGGAGTCCCAGGGGCCGGCGACGCTCACCACTCCGGCGGCCAGCGCCAGTCCGACGGTCGCGGCGCCCGCGCCGTACTGCCAGGACCGGGCGTTCGGACCGGTCCCGGCGAGCCGCGCGAGCTGCGGCTTCGCCGCCTGCGCGAGCCGTGCGACCCGCGGCCTCGCGGTCGCCGCGGCGCGCGCGAGTCGAGGCCGTACGATCCCTGCGGCCCGTGCCAGACGCGGTCGTACGGCGTCCGTGACCCGCACCACGTGGGGTCTCGCGGCCCGCCAAGGCCTCAGCTCCGGCACGAACACCAGCCCCTTTCGCGATCACACACCGGCGTGAGGGACACTTAACCACCAGAACTATGTGTTGATCATGGAGGAGCCACCGGTGGAGTTCGACGTCACGATCGAGATTCCGAAGGGTTCGCGGAACAAGTACGAGGTGGACCACGAGACCGGTCGGATCCGCCTGGACCGTCGACTCTTCACCTCGACCGCCTACCCGACCGACTACGGCTTCGTCGAGAACACCCTCGGCGAGGACGGTGACCCGCTGGACGCGCTGGTCATCCTGGACGAGCCCACGTTCCCGGGCTGTCTGATCCGCTGCCGCGCGATCGGCATGTTCCGGATGACGGACGAGGCCGGCGGCGACGACAAGCTGCTGTGCGTCCCGTCGACGGACCCGCGCGTGGAGCACCTGCGCGACATCCACCACGTGTCGGAGTTCGACCGGCTGGAGATCCAGCACTTCTTCGAGGTCTACAAGGACCTGGAGCCCGGCAAGTCCGTCGAGGGCGCCGACTGGGTCGGCCGCACCGACGCCGAGGCCGAGATCGAGCGGTCCTACAAGCGTTTCAAGGACCAGGGCGGTCACTGAGGCCCCGGTCGCCTGATGTCGTCGAGAGGGCCGCACGCATGCGTGTGCGGCCCTCTCGGCCGTCTGTGCGCATACTGAGGCCCACGGAAGGTGTCGTTCAGGGAGCGTTGCTGAGTGTCGGAGGCGGAGAACCGCAAACCGCAGTCGGACGAGGCGAGGAGCGCCTTCGATCCCGAGATCACGTCCGAGTTCGCGATGCCGGCGGGGCTCACCGTCCCCAGAGCCGGCGGGGAGTCCGAGACCACCTCGGAGTTCACCGTTCCGCAGGGGCTGGACGTGAGCCAGCCGCACGCGGGCGAGGGCGAGGGGTCGGCGTTCAGCGTGCCGAGCACCTACAGCGCCCGGGAGGCGCCGGCCGCCTTCACCCCGCCCTCCGGCGTCCCGATGGTGAGCCTGATCAAGGACCTGCCCTGGCAGGACCGGATGCGCACGATGCTGCGCATGCCGGTCACCGAGCGGCCCGCGCCGGAGCCGGGGCCGAAGACGGAGGAGGGCGGTCCGGCCGTCCCGCGCGTGCTCGACCTGACGCTGCGCATCGGCGAACTGCTGCTCGCGGGCGGGGAGGGCGCCGAGGACGTGGAGGCGGCGATGTTCGCGGTCTGCCGGTCCTACGGGCTGGACCGCTGCGAACCCAACGTCACCTTCACTCTGTTGGCCATCTCCTACCAGCCGTCTCTGGTGGAGGACCCGGTGACGGCGTCGCGGACGGTGCGCCGCCGGGGCACCGACTACACGCGCCTCGCGGCCGTCTTCCGGCTCGTGGACGATCTGAGCGACGCCGACGCCCATCTCTCCCTGGAGGACGCCTACCGGCGACTCGCGGAGATCCGTCGCAACCGGCACCCCTACCCGACGTGGGTGCTGACGTCGGCGAGCGGGCTGCTCGCGGGCGCGGCCTCGGTGCTGGTCGGCGGTGACGCGGTCGTGTTCGTCGCGGCCCTGCTCGGCGCGATGCTGGGCGACCGGCTGGCCTGGCTGTGCGCGGGCCGCGGGCTGCCGGAGTTCTACCAGTTCCTGGTGGCGGCGATGCCCCCGGCCGCGATCGGCATCGCGCTGACGCTGGCGGACGTCGACGTGAAGGCGTCCGCGGTCATCACCGGCGGTCTGTTCGCGCTGCTGCCCGGGCGGGCGCTGGTGGCGGGCGTCCAGGACGGCCTGACGGGCTTCTACATCACCGCGGCGGCACGCCTGTTGGAGGTCATGTACTTCTTCGTGGGCATCGTGGTCGGCGTGCTGGTGATGCTCTACGTCGGGGTGCAGCTCGGCGCGCATCTCAACCCCGACGTGACGCTCGGCGTCTCCAAGCGGCCGCTGTGGCAGATCGGCGCGTCCATGCTGCTGTCGCTGACGTTCGCCGTGCTGCTGCAGCAGGAACGGTCCACCGTGCTGGCCGTGACGCTGAACGGCGGGGTGGCCTGGTCGGTGTACGGGGCGATGCACTACGCCGGCGACATCTCGCCGGTGGCCTCCACGGCCGTCGCGGCCGGGGTGGTGGGGCTGTTCGGGCAGTTGCTGTCGCGCTACCGGTTCGCGTCCGCGTTGCCCTACACGACCGCCGCGATCGGGCCGCTGCTGCCCGGATCGGCCACGTACTTCGGGCTGTTGTCGATCGCGCAGAACGAGGTGGACGCGGGCCTGGTGTCGCTCACCAAGGCCGCGGCGCTGGCGATGGCCATCGCCATCGGGGTGAACCTCGGTTCCGAGGTCTCGCGGCTGTTCCTGCGGGTGGGCTCCGCCGACAAGCGACGGGCCGCCAAGAGGACGCGAGGGTTCTGACGCGAGGGGTTTGACGCGGCCGTGCTGACGCGGGGATCCGGACACGCGGGGGTTGCGAGACCCCCGCGCTCCACGCCCTGGTCGCGTCCCTAGTACCCCTGGTTGTGGGGGTAGTGGCCCTGGTGCTGTGCGTCGTGCTGCGCGCCGCCGTACGGCTGCTGTTGCTGCGGGGGCTGCTGCTGCCACTCCTGGGGGTACTGCTGCTGCGGGTACTGCTGGCCGTAGTACTCGTTCTCGTAGGTCTGGCCCTGGCCGCCCTGCTGGCCGTGCCCGTTCTGCTGGCCGTGGTGGCCCTGCTGCTCGCGCCGGCCCTGCTCGCCGTACGGCTGATGCTGGTTGATGCGGCGGAGCTGGGTCGTGGCGTCGTCCATGACCGGGGGCTGCCCGTACGGCTGCTGCTGCGCCTGCTGGGCGGGCTGCTGCGCGGCCGGGGCGTTGCGGGCCTCCTTGCGGGCCTTGAGCACCTCGATGACCACCGGCACGACCGAGATGAGGACGATCAGGACGAGGATCGCCTCGACGTTCTCCTTGATGAGGTCGATCTGGCCGAGGAAGTAGCCCGCGACCGTGACGCCCGTGCCCCAGAGGACGCCGCCGACCACGTTGTACGTGATGAACGTGCGGTACTTCATACGGCCGGCGCCGGCGATGATCGGCGCGAAGGTGCGCACGATGGGGACGAATCGGGCGAGGACGATGGCCTTGGGGCCGTACCGCTCGATGAACTCGTGGGCCTTCTCCAGGTTCTCCTGTTTGAAGAGCTTGGAGTCGGGCCGGCTGAACAGCTTCGGCCCGAAGAACTTGCCGATCAGGTAGCCCACCTGGTCGCCGAGGACGGCCGCGACCACGATCAGGGTGCACACCAGCCACAGCGGCTGGTGGATCCACTTGCCGTCGGCGACCAGCAGACCGGCGGTGAACAGCAGGGAGTCGCCCGGCAGAAAGGCGAACAGGCCCGACTCGGCGAAGACGATGACCAGGATGCCGACCAGGCCGAACGTCGAGATCAGATAGTCCGGAGTAATCCACTCGGGGCCGAGGGCGAGGGTAGTCACGGGTTCCGGGCTCCTGTGGGGTGAAGGCGGTCGGTGGGCGACCTGACCGCCCAAAGCTATCAACGAGCCGCCGCGGGACCAGGTTCCCAGGGGTTCCCCCAGGATGCACCGTGCCCTTCCTTGGGCAAACCTGTGAACATGGGCATCGATGATTACGGCGGCGGGCAGGGCCCCGAGCCGGACGTACTGGTCGTCACCACGAACGACGTACCCGGCTTCCGGGTGCAGCAGGTCATCGGCGAGGTCTTCGGGCTCACGGTGCGCTCCCGGCACCTCGGCAGCCAGATCGGCGCGGGTCTGAAGTCGATGATCGGCGGCGAGCTCAAGGGGCTGACGAAGACCCTGGTGGAAACCCGCAACCAGGCCATGGAAAGGCTGGTGGAGCAGGCACGCGCGCGCGGCGCGAACGGCGTGCTGGCGTTCCGCTTCGACGTGACGGAGGCGGCCGACGTGGGCACCGAGGTGTGCGCCTACGGGACGGCGGTGGTCCTGGCCCGGGAGTGACCCCGGGCCAGGACCGGCGGGCCTTCCCGGCCGGCCCTACGAGGCGTGCCGTGCCGCGTTCGCCGTGATCGCCTCCTTGAGGTGCGCGGCGAGCCCCGGGCGCATCGAGTCGTAGTACGCCTTGAAGCGCTCGTCGGCGACGTACATCTCGCCCAGGCACACGTGCATCTCGTGGGGGCAGTCGTAGTACCAGGCGGTGATGTGCCTCCGGTGTTCCTCGGCCATGTCCATGGCCGCCTCGCCGGCCGGCGGCTCCCCCGCGTCCATCAGCGCCGCGTAGCGCTCGCTCCAGTCGTGGACCTCGGCCTGGACGCGTCTCCAGTCCTCCTTGGTGTAGCGGGCGGCCCGGCGCTGCGACTCGGCGTAGGCCTCGGTGCCGCCCCAGCGCCGCTCCGCCTCCTCGGCGTACTGCTCCGGGTCCTTGTCGCCGAAGACCTCGAACCGCTCCTCGGGTGTGAGATTGACGCCCATCTTCTTCGCCTCCATGGCGTGTTCCACGGCCTCGGCCATCTTCTGCAGCTTCTCGATCCGGGCGGTCAGCAGTTCGTGCTGGCGGCGCAGGTGCGCGCGCGGGTCGGCCGCCGGGTCGTCGAGCAGGGCCGCGACCTCCTCGAGCGGGAAGCCGAGCTCGCGGTAGAACAGGATCTGCTGCAGCCGGTCGAGGTCGGCGTCGTCGTAGCGCCGGTGACCCGCGTGGCTGCGCCCGCCGGGGACGAGCAGGCCGATGTCGTCGTAGTGGTGCAGCGTGCGCACCGTGACACCGGCGAATCCGGCGACCTCTCCCACGGAGTAGCTCACTTCGTCCGCTCCCTTCTCGGTATGCGCTCCACCGTGCGTCCTCACGCCGCGTGAGGTGCAAGCGGGTCCGCGCCCCGTCTGCCGCAGCCCGGGTGTCGTGTCCGCTTTGCCCGCTTATCGTGAGCCCGTGGCCCAGGACACCGCACAGCAGCCGCCCCGCCCTCCGGCGACCCCGGTACGCACCCTGCTGCCGTCGATCCTGCCCGCCCTCACCATCGGCGTGCTGGCGAGCCTGCTGCTCCTGTTGGTGGAGGGGGCGGCCGACCGACTCCAGGACGTGCTGTGGCAGGACCTCCCGGACGCGCTGGGCGTGGGCCGGTACTCCGTGCTCTGGATGATGGTCATGCTCACCATGACGGGTGTGCTGGTGGGGCTGGTGGTGTGGAAGGCCCCGGGGCACGCCGGCCCCGATCCGGCGACGATGGGGCTGGACGCGCGCGTGCTGCCGCCGGTGGTCCTGCCCGGACTGCTGGTGGCGACGGCGCTGATGCTGGCGGGCGGGCCGAGTCTGGGCCCGGAGAACCCGATCATCGCCGTCAACGTGGCGGTCGTCTTCTGGCTGGGTCACCGTTTGCGGCCGGCCGCGCCGGGCGCGGTGTGGGTGATGCTGGCGGAGGCGGCGACCATCGGCGCGCTCTTCGGCACGCCGGTGGCGGCGGCGCTGCTGATCTCCGAGGCGCTGGCGGGACGGCAGACCAAGGGGCCGTTGTGGGACAGCGTCTTCACCCCGCTGGTCGCCGCCGCGGCCGGCGCGATGACGACCACCCTGCTGGCCGATCCCAGCTTCGACATGCACCTGCCCCCGTTCGGTCAGCCCGGCTGGGCCGACCTGCTGGCGGCGACGGTGGTCGCGTCGGTCGGCGCGCTGCTCGGCATGTGCGGCGTCTACGCCTTCCCGTACGTCCACGGCGCCTTCGCGCGGCTGCGGCACCCGATGCTGATCCTCCCGGCCGGCGGGGTCGTGCTGGGCCTGCTGGCGGCCCTGGGCGGCCATCTGACGCTCTTCAAGGGGCTGGACGAGGTCGCGGAGCTCGCCGCCGACCCCGACGGCTGGACGGCCGGTCAGTTCGCCACGATGACGGTGGTGAAGATGGCCGCGATGGTGGTGGCGGCGACCTCCGGGTTCCGGGGCGGGCGGATCTTCCCGGCCGTGTTCGTCGGCTCCGCCCTCGGTCTCACCGCCCACGCGCTCGTGCCGGCCGTCCACCCCGCGGTGGGCGTGGCCACCGGGGTGCTGGGCATCCTGCTGGCCATCACCCGGCAGGGCTGGGTGAGCCTTTTCGTCGCCGCCGTCCTGGTCTCCTCGCCCTCGATCATCGCCCTGCTCTGCATCGCCTCGCTGCCGGCCTGGCTGCTGGTGACGGGTCGGCCGCAGATGCAGCTGCGGGAGGACGGGACCTCGGTCCGCTGACACCCCGTCCGGCCCTGCGGGAGGCCGACGGGTCCGGCCGTGCGGGAGGCGCCGCCGGCTCGGGACGGGACCGCGGCGACCGGGTCCCGCCGCCGCCCGCCCTCAGCGGCTCATGCGACTGAACTTCCGCACGGCGAGCGGGAAGAAGACCGCCAGCAGGGCCAGCGGCCAGCCCACGGCCGTCCACACCTGGCCGGGGTCCGCGCCCGTGCCGCCGAACAGGCCGCGCACCGCCGTCGCCGTGCGGGACATCGGGTTCCACTCGACGGCCGTGCCCAGCCAGTCGGGCATGGAGGCGGGCGCGGCGAGGGCGTTGGAGAGGAAGCCGACCGGCCAGACGAGGATCTGCACGGCCTGCACCATCTCCGGCCTCCCCGCCACCAGCGCCAGATGGATGCCGACCCACAGCATCGCGAAGCGGAACAGCAGGAGGAGTCCCAGCGCGCCCAGGAAGGCGCCCGGTCCGCCCTGGGGCCGCCAGCCGAGCGCCAGGCCGACGGCGATCAGCACGACCATGCTCACGGCCGACTGGAGCATGTCGGCCGCCGAACGGCCCACCAGGACGGCGCCGTCGGCCATCGGCATCGCGCGGAAGCGGTCGACGACGCCCTTGTTGAGGTCCTGGGTGACGGCGACCATCGTGCCCTCCAGGCCGAAGGCCATGGTGAGCGCGAGCATGCCGGGCATCAGGTAGTCGAGGTATGCGCCGTCGACCCCGCGGCCGCCGCCGACCAGGTAGCCGAACATCAGCAGCAGCATCACCGGGAAGACGAACCCGACGGCCAGCCGGCCCGGCTGGCGTGCCCAGTGGGCGAGTTCACGGCGGGTCATGGTCCAGCAGTCGGTCAGGGCGTACGCGTAGCCGCTCACACGGCCTCCTTCACGGGGTCGTCCGCGCGGTCCTCGCGGCCGGTCAGGTGCAGGAAGGCCTCGTCCAGCGTGGGGCGGCGCAGGGCCACGTCCTCCGCCTCGATCCCGGCCTCCTCCAGGGCGCGGACGACGCCGAAGAGGGCGGCCATCCGGTCGGTGACGGGTGCGCTGAGCAGACGGCGGTCGACGTCGACGGTGACGTGCTCCTCGGGCAGGGGCAGCAGGGCGACCGCGGCTCCCAGGAGGCCCGCGTCGCGCAGGACGACGTCGATGCGGTCGCCGCCGGTCAGCGCCTTGAGCTCGTCCGCCGTGCCGTCGGCGATCACCCGGCCGCGGTCGACGACGCAGATGCGGTCGGCCAGCTGGTCGGCTTCTTCCAGGTACTGGGTGGTGAGCACCACCGTCGTCCCCCCGCCGACGAGCGAGCGGACCGCGGACCAGACCTCGGCGCGTCCGCGCGGGTCGAGTCCGGTGGTCGGCTCGTCCAGGAAGAGCACCTCGGGGTCGGCGCCGTGCCGGCCGCCGATGAGGGAGGCCGCGAGGTCCAGTCGGCGGCGCATGCCGCCGCTGTAGGAGCGGACCGGTTTGCGGCCGGTGGCGGCGAGGCCGAAGCGCTCGAGGAGTTCGGCGGCGCGCACGCGCGCGTGGCGGGCGCCGAGACGGTGCAGGCGTCCGAACAGCTCCAGGTTCTGCCGGCCGTCCAGTTCCTCGTCGAGGGCGGCGTGCTGGCCGAGCAGACCGATGCGCCGGCGGACCTCGCGGGCCTCGGTCAGCACGTCGTGGCCGGCCACCTCGACGCGTCCGGCGTCCGGTCGCAGCAGCGTGGACATGATTCTGACCAGGGTCGTCTTGCCCGCGCCGTTCGGTCCGAGCACCCCCTGCACGGTGCCGCGGGTCACCGTGAGGTCGAGCCCGTCCAGTGCCCGCGTCTCCCCGTACCTCTTGTGGACGCCGTCGACGGTGATCGCCGTGTCGGCCATGGAAACCCCCATTCCTCCGCTAGTCAAACTTGACTACAGGCGCAAAGGTAAACCCGGCCGACCTCAGTCGTCAAACTTGATTAGCGCCAGTCCCCCGGATGCCGCTCCCTCGTCGCGTACGGGTTCTCCTCGCCCGGCGCGAGCACGCCGACGAACGGCTCGCCCTCCCCCGCGAAGGTGTAGGCGCCGCCCTCGATGCGCGCGATCAGGCCGCGGGCCCACTCCGCCTCGGCGTCCGCCGTGTGGACCCAGAGGTTCATGATCTCGCCGATGTGGCCCAGCTGTGCGGGGCCCTCCTCGGGGACGTAGTGCTCGGTCACGGCCGAGCGCCACTCGTCGATGCCGCGCACGCGCTCCTTCAGGAGCGAGACGGCCTCCGCGCGCGGGAGGTCCACCACGAAGCCGATGGCGGCCGACTTCACGTCCGTCTTCTGGTCGTAGGAGACCAGCGCCTCGCGCAGCAGCCGGAAGTACTCCTCGACGCCCGCCTCGGTGACCTCGTACTCGGTGCGCGGCGGGCCGCCGGCGGTGGACGGGGCCGTCTCGTGCTCACGCAGCAGGCCCTGCTTCGCCATCTGCTTCAGGGCGTGGTAGATCGAGCCCGGCTTGGCGTTGGACCACTCGTGGGCGCCCCAGTACTCCAGGTCGCTGCGCACCTGGTAGCCGTGGGCCCGCCCGTGCTGGCGCACGGCGCCCAGGACGAGGAGACGGATCGCTGACATGCGCCCAGGTTAGGGCGTGACGTCCGGGCGCCCGGCGGCGCCCGGACGGCCGCCGGGCCTTGGAGCGCGCCCTAGAAGGGGAAGCCGCTGCGGCCGTGCTGGACCGAGATCCACTTGGTGGTGGTGAAGGACTCCAGGGTGGTCTCGCCGTTGAGACGGCCCACGCCGGAGTTCTTCTCGCCGCCGAACGGGACGATCGGCTCGTCGTGCACGGTGGCGTCGTTGACGTGGAACATGCCGGTCACGACCTGCTTGGCGAAGGCGACGCCGCGCTCGACGTCACGGGTGTGGACGGCGCCGCTCAGGCCGTAGGGGGTGTCGTTGGCGATGCGCAGGGCCTCCTCCTCGCCGTCGAAGGCGTTGATGAAGGCGACCGGGCCGAAGACCTCCTGCTGGAGCAGGGCGGAGCCGAGGGGCAGGTCGGCGAGGACGGACGGCTCGACGAGGTTGTCGGTGGTCGCTCCGTGCAGCAGGACGGTCGCGCCCTCGGCGATCGCCTGCGCGACCGCACCGGAGACGGCCTCCGCCTGCTGGGAGTTGATGACCGGGCCGATGAGGGTCTGCGGGTCGCGCGGGTCGCCGGCCTTCAGCGTCCGCACCTTGGCGACGAACTTCTCGGTGAACTCGTCGGCGAGCGAGCGGTCGACCAGGATGCGGTTGGCGGCCATGCAGACCTGGCCCTGGTGGACGAAGCGGCTGAAGACGGCCGCGTCCACGGCGTAGTCCACGTCGGCGTCGTCGAGGACGACGAAGGCGCTGTTGCCGCCGAGTTCGATGACGGACCGCTTGAAGTGCGAGGCGGCGACCGTCGCGACGTGCCGGCCGACCTTGTCGGAGCCGGTGAAGGAGATGACCCGCGGGACCGGGTGCTCCAGGAAGGCGTCGCCGATCTCGGCGATGTCGGTCACCACGACGTTCAGCAGGCCCGGGGGCAGACCGGCGTCCTCGAACAGCTTGGCGATCACGGTGCCGCCGGAGACCGGGGTGTTCTGGTGCGGCTTGAGCACCACGGCGTTGCCGAGGGCCAGCGCGGGGGCGACGGACTTCAGCGACAGCAGGAACGGCACGTTGAAGGGGCTGATCACGGCGACCACGCCGACCGGCTCGCGGTAGACGCGGTTCTCCTTGCCGTCGACCGGCGAGGGGAGGATGCGGCCCTCGGGGCGCAGCGACAGGTGGATCGACTCGCGCAGGAACTCCTTGGCGAGGTGGAGCTCGAAGGCGGCCTTGCCGAGGGTGCCGCCGGCCTCGGCGACGAGGACCTCGCTGATCTCCGCCTCGCGCTCCTCGACCAGCCGCAGCGCCTTCTCGAAGACCGAGCGGCGGGCGTAGGCGTTGGTGGCGGCCCACTGCCGCTGCGCGCGGGCGGCGGCCTGGTACGCCTCGTCGACCTCGTCGACGGTGGCGATGGTGATCGAGGCGAGCTTCTCGCCGTCGTAGGGGTTGAAGTCGATGATGTCCCAGGAGCCCGTCCCCGGACGCCACTTGCCGTCGATGTACTGCTGGGCCAGGTCGGTGAAGTACGACGTCGACATGTGATCCCTCAATCCCCTGCTGCGAACGGCTGCGATCGATCGGCGTCACGATCTGATCACACGTCATCGTACGGGTGATTGAAGGGAGTTGGAGGGTTTACCGAAGCCTGTGGGGGAATCCCCCGAGGCCGCGGGGTCAGGAGAGCTGGATCAGGCCACGGAGCAGGTCCCGGCTCTCGTCCGGTCCGGGGCTGTCCTGCTGCAGTTCCTTCAGGGCGAGTTCGTACTGTGCGACGTCCTCGCGCTTGTCCAGATAGAGGGCGCTGGTGAGCTGCTCCAGGTAGACCACGTCCGACAGGTCGGACTCGGGGAAGCTCAGGATGGTGAAGGCCCCGGACTCGCCGGCGTGCCCGCCGAAGCTGAACGGCATCACCTGCAGACGGACGTTGGGCCGCTCGGAGACGTCGATCAGGTGCTGGAGCTGCCCGCGCATCACCTCGCGGTCGCCGTACGGCCGGCGCAGCGCGGCCTCGTCGAGGACGATGTGGAAGTCCGGGGCGTTCTCCGCGACGAGGCACTTCTGGCGCTCCAGGCGCAGCGCCACGCGCCGGTCGACGTCGGCGGCGCTCGCGCCCCTCATGCCGCGGCTGACGACGGCGTGGGCGTACGCCTCGGTCTGCAGCAGACCGTGCACGAACTGCACCTCGTAGACGCGGATCAGGGCGGCCGCGCCCTCCAGGCCGACATAGGTGGGGAACCAGTTGGGCAGCACGTCCGAGTAGCTGTGCCACCAGCCCGCCACGTTGGCTTCACGGGCCAGGCCGACGAGCGCGTTGCGCTCCGCGTCGTCCGTGATGCCGTACAGCGTCAGCAGGTCTTCCACGTCACGGGTCTTGAAGCTCACCCGGCCCAGTTCCATCCGGCTGATCTTCGACTCCGACGCCCTGATCGAGTATCCCGCCGCCTCGCGCGTGACGCCGCGGGCCTCACGCAGCCGTCGTAGTTGCGAGCCGAGCAGCATCCGCCGCACCACCGATCCGGGCTCTCCCGCGCTCACGTTCGCCAGCCTCCCCAACCGTCCTAGGGGCCGCAGTCTGCCACTAAAACACTTCGAGCAGTACTCGTCCGATTACAGAGATGGAACAAACTCAAAGCATACGCACAGAGCGATGCGAAGGAAGAGTGAGGAGAAAGCAAGAGAAGTGGCGGCGATGAGAGAGAAGTTGGCGGAAAAAATGGCCAAGAAGCGGTACGGGCGGGTCCATTTCGGTCACGTGCACGTGCATCTGCCCTTGCATCCGCAGTGCGCATCAGAAACCATGGTCCCGCGCCACCGCTGCATCGCAACGACCGCGAATCCCGGGAGTGCCTCGCATGGGGACGAATGGATCGACCATGCTCGAGCCGTTACGGCAGGGCCTTCCGCCGCTGGATCCCGCGGCCGTGTCCGACGCCGCCTCCTGCTCCCTGCCGGCCCGCTACGAAGCCGTGCGCGAGGCACGGCGGTTCACCCGGCACACGCTCGGCCAGTGGGACGTGGAAGACCGGTTCGACGACGTGTGTCTGGTCGTCTCCGAGCTGGTGACCAACGCGCTGAGACACGGACTGTGCTCCGACGACGCCCCCCGGGCGCCTGACCGGCGGCAGCCGCCCGTGCGGCTGCACCTGATGCGCTGGACCGAGCGGCTGGTGTGCGCGGTGCGCGACCCCAGCCACGACAGCCCCGCGCCGCAGGAGGGCGAGGACTTCTCCGCCGAGTCCGGGCGAGGGCTGTTCCTCGTGGACTCCTTCGCCGACAGCTGGGGCTGGCAGCCGCTCTCCGGCAGTCTGGGCGGCAAGGTGGTCTGGGCGCTGTTCCGGCTGCCCGCACAGGCCGAATGACGCAGCGCCGCCGGCGCGCCCACGCCCTGGCTCTACGCGCGTTGCGGGCCGGTTCGCGCCGACAGGTCCGGCGCGGGGCGCCGGGCGGGAGCGTCAGCTGCCGATCAGGTGGTCGAACTCGCCGTCCTTGATGCCCAGAAGCATGGCCTCGATCTCCGCGCGCGTGTAGACGAGCGCCGGACCGTCGGGGAAGCGCGAGTTGCGCACCGCGACGTCGCCTCCCGGCAGTCGCGCGAACTCCACGCAGGAGCCCTGCGAGTTGCTGTGCCGGCTCTTCTGCCAGGCAACCCCGTACAGCTGTGTGGCCGTCATGCCGTTGTACACGTCGTGCCCCCCGTCAACGTGGTGGTCCACAGGTCGCTCCCTGGTGGTGCACTGGCTTGTGTGGCCATTGGTGCCGTTGTCAACTGTCCCGGATCATAACCCCGTTCACATGCAGTCGCATGAGCAGATGCACGTGCACGCGCGGTGCCTGAGTGGTTACAGCTGTGACGCCCGCTTTACCGACGCCGTTCCGTCCGGCCGGGCGTCGGGAGGTGCTCCGGAGAGTCGTCCGGATCGAACTGCTCATGTACGGGGACAGACGCGCGCGGGGGCCTTCGTGTTCCGTCGACGCGGAAACGACGTGGAACCGGATCACCCCGCGGGGAGCCCCCGCGACGGCTGCGGGGGCCTTCCCGAAGCGGCGGTTCCGGCGGACGCCGGCCGTCCGCTCGGACCCGTGGACGACGGTCCCACGCGACGGCTGTGCCACCGTCCGACCACGGTCCGACAGACCGGACGCCACCCCTGCCCCTGCAATGCCCCGCGACTCCCCCGCTCCTCACCGCGGGACGACGACGGCGGCCGCCCCCGCGTACGACCCGGAGGTCGGCGCGGGGGCGGGGCGGGACGGCTCGCCGCATCAGGGCCGGGTCGGCTCACCGCCGCAGGGTGACTGCGTCCAGACCATCGGCGTGAGTAGACGATATGGGGGGTGTCCCCCGTACGAGTGCGTGAGGCTTCGTACGGAGGACGGTGGGCCTGGGCTACGGCAGGCGACGCGTGCGCGCCGGGCCCGGGTGGACGGGACCGGCGCGTACAGGACAGGCGTGCGCCCAGGGGCCGAAAGCAGCGCCCCGGGCCGCCCCGGGGGGCGAATCAGCGTGCGGCGCTGTAGGGGAGCAGGGCCATCTCGCGGGCGTTCTTGACGGCCCGGGCGAGTCGGCGCTGCTGCTGGGCGGAGACGCGGGTCACCCGGCGGCTGCGGATCTTGCCCCGGTCGGAGAGGAACTTCCGCAGCAGGTCGGTGTCCTTGTAGTCGACGTAGGCGACGCCCGCCTCGTCCAGGGGATTGGGGCGGGCCTTGGCGGGCTTGCGGTCGGGCTTGCGGGGCACGGGGTCAGACCTCCAGGAGGGTGTCGAAGGCGGGCGGCAGTCGCTTCCAGGCCGTGCGGCCGGCGGCGTACTCGGCGTCGGTGAGCAGACAGGACTCCAGGAGCCGGGCGAGGCCGTCGCGGTCCAGGCCGGGAGACGTGAAGACCAGGTGCTGACAGCAGTCGCCGTGCTCGGGGTGCCAGTCGAGGGCGGCCGCGGCGCGGCGCACCGGCGGGACCAGGTCCCAGGCCGCGTCGGGGAGGGACGCCAGCCACGGGCCGGCCGACTCCACGCACAGGGCGCCGCCCGCCGCGTCCCAGTGGAGCAGCACGTCGGGCTTGTCGGCGAGCCAGAACCGGCCCCGGCTGCGGGCGGCCGCGCAGGTCAGGTCCTCCAGCGCCGCGTACAGCCGCTCCGGGTGGAAGGGCCGGCGCCGGTGCCAGACGAAGGTGCTCACACCGTGCGCGTCGGCCTCGGCGGGGAGCAGCGCGCAGGCGGGATGCTGGGCCGCGGCGGCGGCCTCCGCGTCGAATCCGGCCAGCACGGCCTGGGTCAGCGGCGACCGGGGGTCCGCGCCCTCGCCGGGCGCGACCCGGATCTGGCGGGCCGTCGGGTGCAGCTGCGCCAGCAGCTCGCGGTCCTCGTCGTCGGCCTCCACGGAGTCGACGACCGCCAGCACGGGGGCGTACTCCAGCTGCCGCGCGAAGGTGTCGGCTACGGTGCGCTGGTCGCTGGCGGCCGCGGCGAGGCCGCAGTCGGCGAGGTCGTCGCCGTTGCCCAGGCAGGGCAGGAGCAGCGCCGGGTCGACGGCCGTGACGACGCCGGTGACGGTGAGCCCGCCGGCGACCACTGTCTCGGCCATGGCCTTGGGCTCTACGGAGTCCCACAGCTCGACGACCGCGAGGCGGGTGACGCCGTCGTCCGCGAGGCGGCGCAGCTCCGGCACCAGGTCCTCGCGCAGGGCGCAGCAGGCGCAGTCGTCGACCAGGGGCGTCTCACCGGCGGAGAGAATGCCGGCGGCGTCCCTGACGGTGCGTACGACCGTGCCCGCCGCGGCCGTCGCGAGGTCGTGGTGCAGGGCGACGCTGCGCGGCACGTCGGCGAGCAGGCGCGCGACGGTCGCCCGGCGGGCGTCGGCGTGCAGCCCGCCGACGATCACGACGGACAGGCTCACGCCCCGCCCTGCTTCCCGTAACGCCGCTCGAAGCGCTCGACGCGGCCGGCCGTGTCCAGCACGCGCGCGGCGCCGGTGTGGAAGGGGTGGCTGACGTCGGAGATCTCGACGTCGACGACGGGGTACGTGACGCCGTCCTCCCATACGACCGTCCGGTCGCTGCTCATGGTGGAGCGGGTGAGGAAGGCGTGGTTCGCGGCACGGTCGCGGAAGACCACGGGTCCGTAGGGCGGATGGATCTCGTTGCGCATGGTCAGCGCTCCTCTCGGAAATCGACGTGACGGCCGGCGACGGGGTCGTACTTGCGCAGGGTCATGCGGTCGGGGTCGTTACGGCGGTTCTTGCGGGTCACGTAGGTGAATCCGGTCCCCGCGGTGGACTTGAGCCTGACGACCGGACGGAGTTCGTTGCGAGCCATGCTGCTATGTTACTGAAAATGAATCCCATTAGCGATAGCGTTCCAGGAGAGGTACGTCACCCATGTCCGCGCACTGCATGCTGACCGGCGCCCGGCCCGGCTTCGGCAACCGCATCTCCCGCTCCCACCGGCGCACCTCGCGCCGCTTCGACCCGAACGTGCAGAGCAAGCGGTACTGGCTGCCGAGCGAAGGCCGGCACGTACGGCTGCGGCTGAGCACGAAGGGGATCAGGACCGTCGACGCGATCGGCGTCGAGGCGGCCGTGGCGCGGATCCGCGCACGGGGGGTGCGGGTCTGATGGCGAAGAAGAGCAAGATCGCGAAGAACGACCGGCGCCGGGCGATCGTCGCGCGGTACGCGGCGCGCCGGGCCGAACTGAAGGAGACGATCCGGCGGCCGTCGTCCACGGACGCGGAACGCGAGGCGGCGCAGCGGGAGCTGCGCGCGCAGCCGCGGGACGCCAGTGCGACGCGGGTGCGCAACCGGGATCAGACGGACGGCCGCCCGCGCGGGTACTTCCGGACCTTCGGGCTGTCCCGGGTGGGTCTGCGGGAGCAGGCGCACGCGGGGCATCTGCCGGGGGTGCGCAAGTCCTCCTGGTAGGCGGGTCCTCGTGGCGGCCGGGTCCTCATGGTGGCACCGGGTCCCGGGTCGCTGACCGGACTTGCTGGTAGCTTGCTGCGGTCCTTGAGGTCCAGGTTCTTCGGTCCGAGCTCGGGAGCGTGCAGTGACTTCGGCGATCTTCTCGCGGGGCGCGTCCCGCCGTGCGGTGCGGGCCGCGGCGGTGGCCGCCGCGCTGGCGGGCGCGCTCGCACTGACCGCGTGCAGCGGCGACGGGGGGTCCGGGGACGGCTCCGCGACCACCCCGGCGGCGACGGCGGACAGCGGCGGTCCGGGCGGTGCGACGGCGTCGCCGTCCGACTCCGTCTCCGCTTCGGACGAGCTGGAGGGCAGCTGGCTCGCCACGAAGGACGGCAAGGCCGTCGCCCTCATCGTCACGGGGAAGCAGGCCGCCCTCTTCGTGACCGGCGGGAGCGTGTGCAGCGGGACCGCCGGCAAGCAGGCGGGCATGCGGATGATCCGTCTGACGTGCACGGTCGGCAAGGACGACCGCACGAGCGGCATGGTCGACTCCGTCGACGCGAAGTCCCTCGAGGTCACCTGGACCGGCGCCGCCGGCAAGGAGACGTTCACCAGGGCGGACGGCGGCCAGTGGCCGTCGGGTCTGCCGACGGCCGGGATGGGATAGCCGCCGGTCGGCGGTCGTCGCGGCGGCCCGGCCGGCGGCGGGTCCGGCCGCGCGGGGGCTATGCCCGGGGGGTCTGCCCTTGCGGTGCGGCGTCGGTTCTCGTGTGGAGCACCGCGCGGGCCTGCTCCGCCGCGCGGACGGTGCTCTCGCTGACGAAGTCCAGGAAGCGGGCGATGTTCTCGAGGCGGACGGCGGCCGGGGTCGCGGAGCCGAGGATCCCGACGCCCTGCCGTGCGATCTCGATCACCTGGGTGAGCGCCCGGGCGCTGGCCAGCATCGACTGGTACCAGACGTCGTCGTCGACGACGTAGCGCTCGCGGCGGCGGTCGTCGCGCTCCCGGCGGACGAAGGCCTGCTCCTCGAGGTACGTGATCGCCTTGGAGACGGACGCGGGGCTGACCTGGAGGCGCTGCACGAGATCGGACGCGGTGAGGCTGCCCGTGTCGGTGAGGGTGAGGCAGGCCATCACCCTGGACATCATCTTCGGCATGCCCGAGGCCATGAGGACGGTGGTGAACGCCTCCTCGTACTCGCGCACGGCCTCTGCGTCGCGTCCGTGGGCCTGCGGGATCGTGTCCGGACCGCGGGGGGCCGTCTGCCTGCGGCGGTGGGCGCGGCGCTCGGTCGCCCGGTGGGCCAGATCGGCGCGGTAGGCGGTGGGGCCGCCGTTGCGCATCACCTCGCGCGTGATCGTCGAGGTGGGACGGTCGAGCCGCCTGGCGATCTCCGCGTAGGCGAGGCCGTCGGCCAGCCCCGACGCGATCTGCTGGCGTTCCTGCTGGGTGAGTCTGCCTCCGGGCATCGCGGCCTCCTTCGTGCGGGCCTCCTTCATGCGCCCGGATGCCGCCAGTTTAGCGTTCACCGACATACATTGCAACGGATTTGAGCCCTGCGCGTTGCATTGCTTTCCAATCCATTGCAATGATTACTGAGCTGCCACCTGCAGTAACTCTGATTTTGCGCAACGAACTTGTTGCCGACACCAAGAACGCAACGTAGCTTTTCCTCTGTCGGAAACACTAACGAACACAGGAGAGCACGATGCAGAAGTTCGCCGCCGCCGCCCCGGTCTCCGTCGTCCTCGACGTCCCCGCGGGGCGTGTCCGCTTCATCGCCGCCGACCGGGCCGACGCCACCGTCGAGGTGCTTCCCGCGGACGCCTCCAGGAGCCGCGACGTGAAGGCGGCGGAGGAGACCTCGGTCGACTTCGCCGACGGCGCCCTGCGGATCACGGCCCCCGCGAAGAACCAGCTGCTGGGGGCCTCCGGAGCCCTGGACGTGACCGTCCAGCTGCCCGCCGGCTCGCACGTCGAGGCCACGACCGCCGCCGGCGAGTTCCGCGGCGTCGGACGGTTCGGCGACGTCACCGTCGAGGGCGCGCAGGGCACGGTCAAGATCGACGAGGCCGCGAGCGCCCGCCTCACCCTCCTCGACGGCGACGTCTCGGTCGGCCGCCTCACCGGCCCCGCCCGGATCAGCACCCAGAAGGGCGACCTGCACGTCGCCGAAGCCGTGCACGGCGAGGTCGTCCTGCGCACCGAGGCCGGCTCCATCTCCGTCGGCGCCGCACGCGGCGTCTCCGCCTCACTCGACGCCGGCACCGCCCACGGCCGGATCCACAACGCCCTCGCCAACACCGACGGCGCCGCGGCCGGCCTCGCCATCCACGCGACCACCGCCTACGGCGACATCACCGCCGGCAGCCTCTGAACAGCCGGACGTCCGTCAGGACGGGGGCGCGCGGCGTGGGACCGCGCGCGTGCGTGATGATCCTTCGAGCACCGTCACCAGATCCGAGGGACCACACATGCGCGCCGTTCCCATCACCGTCACCGCTCTCGCCGCGGCCCTGCTCCTCACCGCCTGCGGAGGCGGGGACGACAGCGGCTCCGGCGGCGACGAGAGCAAGGCCGCCGCCTCCTCCCCCGGGGCCGCCGGATCCGCCTGCGCGGCCGCCGACCTCGGCCAGGAGGTCGGCCCCGTCGACGCCGCGCCCGCCGCCGGGGACACCGGCAACGTCACCGTCACGCTCACCAACAAGGGCAAGGAGTGCACCCTGGCCGGCTTCCCCAAGGTCGAGCTCCAGGCCGGCGACGACTCCGCGACCGCGGCGCAGGACGAGGCCGCCGCGCCGCAGCCCCTGACCCTCCCGGCGCAGGGCACCGCCTCGTTCACGATCACCTATGTGCGCGGCTCGGGCAGCGGCGACAAGTCCCTCGCCGTCAAGACCGTCAAGTACGGCCTCCCGCAGGCCTCGTCCACCGCGGACTTCCCCTGGTCGTACGGTGACGTCGCGCTCAAGAGCAAGGGCGTGGCGGACGCCACGGTCAGCTCCTTCCACCCGGCGGGCGACTGACCGGATCCGCCCGGCGCGCGGTCACGGCAGACGGGGCCGGGACCGCACGCCGGCCCGGTCCGCCGCTTCGGCGCCCTCGGTCCAGCCCGCCTCGTCGGTGACGCCGCGCAGACGGGTGGAGACCGTCCGCGGGAACATGCGGTCCGTCGCCGCCGTGACCGCGACCTCGCGGGAGGCGAGGACCGGCAGCAGGTCGTCGCTGACCTGCGCCTCGGCGGCGGCCGTGAGGCGGGCGCCGACCCGGTGGGCGTACGCGGCGAGGAACGACTGGCGGAAGGTCTTGGTCCGTCGGCGGCCGCTCGCCCGCTGCGCCGCCTCCGCCTTCGCCATCGCCGACTGCGCCTGCACCAGCAGCGAGGTGTAGAGCAGTTCCACCGCCTCGAGGTCCGCCTCGAAGCCGACGACCGTGGAGAAGGCGAACGGCTCGTTCCACACCGCCCGGCAGTGGTTGGCGGCGGCGACCGCGTCCAGCAGCACCGCCTTGGCCTGCTCGTACGGCGGCTCGACGCCGATCCGGCAGGCGCCGGGCGCGTCCGGGGCCGGGGCCGCGGCGTCGAGCAGGGCCTCGTCGACGCTGTGTCGGGCCATCAGCTCCTGCGCCTTCGCCGTGAGCGCCTCGGCCTCCTCCGGGAAGCCGGTCGCCTCGGCCTTGGCGAGCAGCGCGCGGATGCGGGTGAGCATGCGGGTGGAGGAGTCCGGCCCTGACCCCGCCGTCGGGCCCCGTCCCGGTCCCCGCTCGGGCCCGTGCTCGTCGAGGGGGTCGAGGCCGGGCAGGCGCAGCAGCAGACGGTAGAGCTCCAGGACCGCCGTGGCCTGCGAGAAGCGGTCCGCGGAGGGCGGCGGACCGGCCGGCAGCTCCGCGAGCTGGGCCGCCCAGCGGGCGCCGCGCGCCCGGTCGTCGCGCGCCTGCGCGCGGATCAGCGCCGTGACGAGGCCCACGTGGGGGCCGTCCAGATCGCGCCGCACGATCCGCACGAGGTCCGCGGGCTGCCAGCCGCGCCGCCAGAGCGCCGCCACGAACTCCGTGCCGCGCCGCGTGAGTTCCGCGTCCGCGGCGGGATCGGCGGCGAGGAGGGACGCGCCGGAGTCGAGGGCGGCGTCGGCCGTGTCGTAGAGGGCGGCCCGCAGGGCGCGTTCGACGGCGCCGGCCGGGTCGCTGCTGGTGCTGCTCACCGTTCGATCGTGCCATGCGCCGCCCGGGCACTTTCCGCGGCGCTGTCAGACCCCCCTGCCACACTCGCGGTATGGCCGACCGGTGGGCGCTCGCTCCGACCGAGGACGGTGGCGTGGAAGTCGCCCCCCTCGGTCCCGACGGCCTGCCCGCCGGCCCCTCGCTGCGGGAGCCGGATCCGGCGCGGGCCGTGCGGGAGCGGCCGGGCGTCGTGCGCTGGGTCTGGCGTTCCACGTCCGAGGTCTATCCGCGCCTGCTCGACGCGGGCGTGCGGGTCGAGCGGTGCTACGACGTGGAGGACGCCGAGACGCTGCTGCTCGGCCACGAGGGCCGGTCCGGCGAGCCCCGGTCCGCGGCCGCCGCGCTGGCCCGGCTGCGCGGCGGCCCCGTACCGCCGGACCCGCCGCAGCGCTCGGCCGAGCCCGGCGCCCAGTCCTCGCTGTTCGAGCCGCGTGCCGCCGCGGGGCTGCCGCTGGCGGACCTCCTGGCCGTCTACGCCGAGCAGCAGCGCAGACACGAGCGGGCCGAGCACCCGGCACGGATGCGGCTGCTGACGGCGTCCGAGTCGGCGGGGATGCTGGTGGCCGCCGAGATGAACCGGGCCGGGCTGCCGTGGAGCGCGCAGGTGCACCGCGCGCTCCTGGACGACCTGCTCGGCGAGCGGTACGCGGGCGGCGGCGAGCCCCGGCGGCTGGCGGAGCTCGCGGACGAGGTGTCCGCCGCCTTCGGCCGCCGCGTCCGCCCCGACCTGCCGGCCGACGTGGTGAAGGCCTTCGGCCAGGCCGGGATCCGGGTGCGGTCCACCAGGCGCTGGGAGATCCAGTCCGTCGACCATCCGGCCGTGAAGCCGCTGCTGGAGTACAAGAAGCTGTACCGCATCCGGGTGGCCCACGGATGGTCGTGGCTGCAGGACTGGGTGCGGGACGGCCGGTTCCGACCGGAGTTCCTCGCGCACGGCACGGTCACCGGGCGCTGGGTCACCAACGGCGGGGGCGCCCTGCAGATCCCGAAGGTCATCCGGCGTGCGGTGGTCGCCGACCCCGGGTGGCGGTTCGTGGTCGCCGACGCCGACCAGATGGAGCCGCGCGTGCTGGCGGCGATCTCCCGCGACCCCGGTCTGATGGAGGTCGCGGGCCGGGAGAGCGACCTCTACCAGTCCGTCTCGGACCGCGCCTTCTCCGGGGACCGCGACCAGGCCAAGATCGCCGTGCTCGGCGCGGTCTACGGGCAGACCTCCGGCGACGGCCTGAAGAACCTCGCCGCCCTGCGCCGCCGCTTCCCGCGCGCGGTGGAGTACGTCGACGAGGCGGCCCGGGCCGGCAAGGAGGGCCGGCTGGTGCGGACCTGGCTCGGCCGGACATGCCCGCCGGCGGTCGGGGCAGGCGAGGCCGAGGAGGCCGGCATCCCCGTCGACGACCCCGGGGGCCCCGCCGAGGAGGACGGCGCCGACGACCGCCAGTGGACGCCCGGTTACGCCTCCACCGACGCCCGCGCGCGCGGCCGGTTCGCCCGCAACTTCGTCGTCCAGGGCAGCGCCGCCGACTGGGCGCTGCTGCTGCTCGCCGCACTGCGGCGGGCCTGTGCGGACATGGCGGCGGAACTGGTCTTCTTCCAGCACGACGAGGTGATCGTGCACTGTCCTCAGGAGGAGGCCGACACGGTCGTCGCGGCGATCCGGGAGGCGTCCGACCTGGCCGGGCGGCTGACGTTCGGGGACACGCCGGTGCGGTTTCCGTTCACCACGGCGGTCGTGGAGTGCTACGCCGACGCCAAGTGAGCGGTCCGGCCACGACACGAGGGGGGTGGCCGGGGCGCTCAGGTCCCGCCGTAGTCTCGGACGGTCCTGCCCGCGGGCCCGAGACCGTGGGCCCGTCCCGTCCCAGGAGACGCCGTGCCCTTCCGCTGTGCCGTACTCGACGACTTCCAGAACGTCGCGACAACCATGGCCGACTGGTCCGCGCCCGGCGAGGACGTGGAGGTCGTCCCGTTCACCGAGCACTTCGGCGAGGAGGACGAACTCGCCGCGGCGCTGGCCGACTTCGACTGCGTGGTCACCCTGCGCGAGCGCGTCGCCTTCCCTGCGTCGTTGCTGGACCGGCTCCCCCGGCTGCGGCTGCTGATCGCCTCCGGCATGCGCAACTCGGTGATCGACTTCCCGGCGGCGAAGGCGAACGGGGTGACGGTCTGCGGCACCGAGAGCTCGTCGACCCCGCCGGTCGAGCTGACCTGGGCGCTGCT
Organism: Streptomyces sp. NPDC001027; assembly: GCF_040299045.1. NCBI lineage: Bacteria > Bacillati > Actinomycetota > Actinomycetes > Kitasatosporales > Streptomycetaceae > Streptomyces > Streptomyces sp. NPDC001027. The sequence continues at coordinate 20,758 of NZ_JBEPBI010000005.1, read as the reverse complement.
GCTCGGTCTCGCGCGCGGGCTGGTGCAGGAGAGCACCGCGCTGCGCGAGGGCGGCCCCTGGCAGTCGACGGTGGGCGCGGACCTGCACGGGCGGCGGCTCGGGCTGCTGGGCCTTGGGAAGATCGGCGCCCTGGTGGCCCGGGTGGGCCTCGCCTTCGGCATGGAGGTGAGCGCCTGGAGCCAGAACCTGACGGAGGAACGGGCGCGGGAGGTCGGCGTGCGGGCGGCCGCCTCGAAGGAGGAGCTGCTGTCCGAGAGCGACTTCGTGTCGGTCCATCTCGCGCTGGGCGAGCGCACCCGGGGGCTGCTCGGCCCCGCCGAGCTCGCGCTGCTCAAGCCGACGGCCTACCTGGTGAACACCTCGCGCGCGGCCGTCGTCGACCAGGAGGCGTTGCTGGCGGCGCTGCGGGAGGGGCGGATCGCGGGCGCGGGGGTGGACGTCTTCGACGTCGAACCGCTCCCCGCCGGTCACCCCATGCGGACGGCTCCCCGTCTGCTCGCCACTCCCCACCTCGGGTACGTGTCCCGGGCCAACTACGAGCGCTACTACGGACAGGCGGCGGAGGGCGTCCGCGCCTACCTGACGGGGTCACCGGTACGGGTGCTGGGCTAGCCGCCGGGCCGGCCCGGTCACGGGGGCGGTGGGGCGGGGTCGGCGGCGCGGGTGAGGCGGGCGGCCAGGGTGCGGAGGTGGTCGGCCAGTTCCGGCGGGTCGAGGACCTCGAAGTCGACGCCCTTGAGGGCGATGTGCAACGCGATCTCGTCCAGGGTCGCGGCCCCCGTGTGGAACAGACAGGAGCGGTCGTCGTAGCGCTCCAGACGGCCGGCGGTGGGGGACGTGTGCTCGGCGAGGGCTTCCACCGGGCAGTGGAAGAGGACGGTCGCCCGGCAGCGGTAGGGGGCCGAGGACAGCTTGTCGGTGAGGTAGGCGTTCAGGTCCTCGGCGGGGCCGGGCCGGGGGGCGAACCGGGGCCCGGACTGCGGGGCGGCGTCGACGCGGTCCAGACGGAACGTCCGCCAGTCGTCGCGCTCCAGGTCGAAGGCCAGCAGATACCAGCGGCGGCCGGTGTGGACCAGCCGGTAAGGCTCGACGCGCCGGGTCCTGCCCTGGTAGCCGAAGCGCACGCTCTCGTGTCCCCGGCAGGCGGCGGCCAGCACCGCCAACAGATTCGCGTCCACGGCCGGGCCGGACGCCGTCAGCGGCAGGATCGCCGACTGCATCGCCGCCACCCGGTGCTTCAGCCGTGAGGGCAGCACCTGCTCCAGCTTGGCCAGCGCCCTGAGCGAGGTCTCCTCGAAGCCCGCCACCGAGCCGGACGCGGCGGCCCGCAGCCCGACGGTCACCGCGACGGCCTCGTCGTCGTCCAGCAGCAGCGGCGGCAGCGCCGCGCCGACGCCGAGCTGGTAGCCGCCGCCGGGGCCGGTCAGGGACCGCACCGGGTAGCCCAGCTCGCGCAGCCGGTCCGCGTCCCGGCGGACGGTGCGCGTCGTGACGCCCAGCCGCTCGGCCAGCTCCGGGCCCGGCCAGTCGGGACGGGACTGCAGCAGGGAGAGGAGCCGCAGTAATCGGGCCGAGGTCTCGAGCATCTGGCGGAAAACTCCTCATCGATCGCACCCGGTCGAGGACAGAACCTGTCCTCAGGGCTTCCTAGTGTCGTTCTTGCCGGCCCGCGAGGGAACGGCCCGCGGCGCTGCCGCACGGCACGGCCGCACGGCAGCGCCGCGCAGAGGAACCGCCGCCGCGCAGAAACACCGGCATGCAGAACCACAGGCAAGCAGAACCACAGGCACAGCAAGGGAGAACGTCATGATCCTCGTCACCGGAGCCACCGGGAACGTCGGCCGTCGCGCACTGGAGACGCTGCTCGCACAGGGCCGCGACGTGCGGGCCGCGTCACGCGCCCCGGAGCGGGCGACGTGGCCCGCCGGGGTCCGCACCGTCGCGCTCGACCTGGCCGACCCGGCGTCGCTCGCCACCGCCCTGGAGGGGGTCGAGGCGGTGTTCCTGTTCGCCGCCCCCGGCTGCGGACCGGCCTTCGTCGCCGCGGCCGAGGCCGCCGGCGTACGCCGTGCAGTGCTGCTGTCCTCCGGCGCCGTGGACGACGAGTCCGAGGAGCAGGACGGCCCCATCGCCGCCTACCACGCGGAGATCGAGCGGGCGCTGCGCGGCTCCGCCCTGGAATGGACCTTCCTGCGGCCGGACGTGTTCGCGGCCAACACACTGATGTGGGCCGGGCAGACCAAGGGCGGCGACGTCGTCCGCGGCGCCTACGCCGAGGCCACCGCCGCGCCGATCCACGAGGCCGACATCGCCGCCGTGGCCGTCGCCGCGCTCACCGAGGACGGTCACGCCGGAGAGATCCACCGGCTGACCGGCCCGCAGTCGCTGACCCACGCCGACCAGGCCGCGATCATCGGCGAGGTGCTCGGCCGCCCCGTCGCCTACCAGGAGCTGCCCGCCGAGACCGTCCGGGAGGCGATGAGCGCGCACGTCCCCGGGCCGGTCCTCGACGACATCCTCAAGGTGTGGGCCGACTCGGTCGGTCGGCCCGCCCTGGTCACGGCCGACGTCGAGAAGATCACCGGCCGTGCTCCCCGCAGCTACCGCGACTGGGTGTCCGAGCACGCCGCCGCGTTCTGACGCGGCCGGACCCCGGGGCGGCCGGACCCCGGGGCGGCCGGACCCCGGGGCGGCGCGTGTCACACCTGCCGCTCCGGGACGTCCACCACCAGACCGTCGATCGCGTCGGTGACCGGCAGCTGGCAGCTGAGCCGGCTGTTCTCCCGGCGCGGGCAGGCCGTCGTGTACAGCAGCTCGTCCTCGATGTCGGACACGGCCGGCAGCGTGACCGGGCTGCCCCGGTCGACGTAGACGTGGCAGGTCGCGCACATGGCGCCGCCGCCGCACTCGCCGACGATGCCGTCGACGCCGCCCACGACCGCCCCCCGCATCACGGAGTTCCCCTCGGGGACGTCGAGGGTCGTGGGGGTTCCGTCCGGACTCCGGTAGGTGATCCTGGCCATGCGTCGTGTCCTCCCTGCGTTCGCGCGTCCGCGCTCGTGCCGCGGAGCCGCGCCGGCGTACGTTCCACGGATGCCTGCGGTGCTCTCGCCGCCCACCGTGCCGCGCCGCCCTGGGGAGTCGCTGGGGGCTCGATCGAACGCCGCTTCCGGACCGCCGCCGCCGCTCGCGCGTTCCGGGCCGGTGCGCCGAGTGCTCCAGACCGTCGTGCCGGTGCTCCAGGTCGGTGCGCCCGGCACTCCAGGTCGGTTCGAGAGCCACGCTGGAGGCTGGCCGGTACGTACGGCACTCATGGCGCACAGGAGGCACCCATGCCGAAGACCGGCGAGCGGCTCACGTGGACGGCCGCAGGACCAGGCGAACGCCTGGAGTACGCGACGCTCGAGGTCCCGCTCGACCACGCCGATCCCGACGGCGCGCAGATCACCCTCGCCGTCAGCCGGCTGCCCGCCACGGATCCCGCACGCCGGCGGGGCGTTCTGCTCGGGGTGACCGGCGGGCCCGGCGGCGACGGCGGCCTCGGCGTCGGCATGCCCGCCCGGCTGGCCGACACCCCGCTCGCGGAGGTGTACGACCTGATCGGCTTCGACCCGCGCGGCACCGGCGCCTCGACGCCGCTGCGCATCGAGGTCACCCCCACCACCGCGCCCTTCGACTCACGGCCGCCGGACTCGGTGTTCGAGGCGATGGCCGCCGACATGCGCGAACGCGAGCAGGGGTGCCTGCGGGCCGGCGGCGAGATGCGTCCGCACGTCAACACCCGCAACCTCGCCCGCGACATGGACGCCGTCCGGGTCGCGCTGGGCGAGGAGAAGCTGAACTTCCTCGGCTACGCGTACGGCAGTTACGTCGGCGCCGTCTACGGGACGATGTTCCCCGAGCGCCTGGACCGCAGTGTGCTCGACTCCTGCGTGCACCCCGGCTGGACCTGGCGTGAGCAGTTCGTGGCCCAGGCGCGGGCGGTCCGCGAGAACGTGGACCGCTGGGCCGCGTGGACCGCGCGGCGCGACAACCACTTCGCCCTCGGGACGACGGCGACGCTGACCGTCGCCGCGGTGGAGGGCGTCGCCGCGCAACTGGAGGGCCGGCTCGGGGCGTCCGTGCGGACGTCGTTCGACGGCATCGTGGGCGGTCTGGCCACCGACCGCTCGGCGTGGGAGCGGCTGGGGCTGCTGGTCGGGGCGCTGCGGGACGCGCTCGCCGAGGCCGCCGACGAGCGCACGGCGGCGCTGCTGGCCGAGCACGCCACGGGCGGCTGGGGGGCGCGGGCCAGCGAGCAGTGGAAGCAGAGCGTCCTGGAGGCGGTGACGCTCGAGACGGAGTGGCCGACCGACCTGGAGACCTACTACGCGGACATGCGCGTCTGCCGGGAGCGCTACCCCTACGGGCACGGCGTGCTGCGGGCGGCGCCCTGGGTCGGCGCGTTCCGCACCTTCCGGTCGCCCGAGCCGCCCACCGTGCTCGCCAGGGACGGCTATCCGGCGGGCCTGGTCGTGCAGGCCGACGGCGATCCGATGGACCACCGCGAGGGCGGCGAGGCCCTGGCGGAGCGCCTCGGCCATCACCTGATCCTGGTGGAGGACTCCGGCGAGCACGAGGTCTATGTGCTGAGCGGCGGCAATCCGCGCCTCGAGGCGTATGTGGAGGGGTACTTGGTGGACGGTGTGCTGCCGCCGGCCCGGGTGACCGTCCCCGGCGTGCGCCAGGCCCCGCCGGTTCCCGAGGACGCCTGATCCCCCGGGGACGTCCGAGCCCCCGGGAGACTCCGAGCCCTCCCGGGGGCTCCTGAACCCGGCGGACGCCTCGATCCCCCGAGGACGTCCGAACGCCCGGAGGCGTCCGAACCCCCGGAGGGACTCCGAGCCCTCTCCGGGGGTCGAGCCCTGCCGAGGGGGCTTCTGAGTCCGGTGGGCTCCCGCAACCCTGGGGACTGCTGCATCCCCCGGGAGGGTCCGGCGCGAAGCGGAGGGGAGGGGCCCGCCGACCGGCCCCTCCCCTCCGCCGTCGTGTGCCGTCCCGTCAGCGGCGCTTGCCCGCCGGGACGACGTACCGGGCGTAGAGCAGTTCGCGCATCACGTCGTCGCCGCCCTCCACGATGGAGACGTAACGCAGGTCGCGCACCAGCTTCCCGATGGGATGGTCGTGGGTGTAGCCGAGCCCGCCGAACATCTCCGAGCCGGTCGTCGCCACCTCCCAGCCGGCCTGGCCGCAGTACAGCTTGGCGGCCAGCGCCGAGCGCAGGGTGCCCACCCGGTACAGGGCCGCGGCCGGGTTCTCCGCCGCCAGGAACCGGTCGAGCTCGGCCGCCGCCGCCCGGCACTGGTTGCGCATCACGTCGATCGTCATCTCGATCTGGCCGAGTTTGGCGGCGAACACGGCGTTCTCGCGCAGCGGAGCGCCCTTGATCCGCTTCTCCGCCGCGTACTCCATGGACAGGTCCCGGATCCTGCGGGCGACGCCGATCGCGGTGGCGGCGATGAGGATGCGGCTGGCGTTGAGCCCGATCTCCAGCAGGCGCAGCCCGTTGCCGCGCAGCCGGCCCGCCGCGGGCACCCGGCAGTCGCGCAGCCGGACCCGGTAGGTGCCCGAGCCGCGGACGCCGAGCATGTCCCAGCGCTTGACGATCTCCACGCCGGGCGTGGCGCGGGGCACCGCGACGACCGCGTAGTCGCCGTCGTCGTCGGCGGACCGGGCGAGCACGAGGAGGGTGTCGGCCGGGTCGGAGTTGGTGGAGAAGTACTTCTCCCCGTCGAGGACCAGGTCGTCGCCGTCGCGGCGGAAGACGGTGGCCGTGCGGTTGAGCTCGCTGCCCGCGTCCTCCTCGCTGCCGAGGATGCCCAGCCGCCCGCCGTCCCGGACGAGACGCTCCAGGACGGGACGCGCCACCTCCTCTTCGCCGTGCAGCTGGAGCATCACGGTGCCGAGCACCGGCAGGAAGGAGCCGAACGCGAAGCCGGCGTCGCCGTAGGCCAGTTCGGACACGATGTCCACACTGTCGGCGAGGGACGCGCCGGCGCCGCCGTACGCGGCCGGGATCCACCAGTTGGCCAGCCCGGCGGCGTGCAGCCGGGCCGACTCGGCGGTGGGCTGCTCGGGCAGGCCGTCGAAGTACTCGCCCTTGGACAGCAGTTCCGCGCGGACGAACTCCCGGACCCGCTTCAGCAGCTCGGCGGCGCCGGCCGGGTCACCGGCGCCCCTCGCGCCCGTCGCGCCGGCCGCCCCCGTCTTCTCGGTCGTCTGGGTCGTCATGACGTCCCCTCACCCGGCCTGGACGAACGCGCGTGTCTTGGCCATCGTGGCGCGGCTGTTGGAGCCCAGCGCGTGCCGCACCGCCTGCCGGGCGTCCGCCAGCGTCTTGGGCGGGTCGGGCAGCGCGTCGATGCCCGCCGGGTCGAGAAGGACCTGGTGGTACGAGGTGACCTTCACGGTGCCCTCGGGGCCCTCCTCGAACCGCCACTCCCCGTTGTGGGCGTGGAGCACCGGCGGCAGGATCGTCTGCTTGTAGGTGATCCGCCGCAGCGGCTCGCAGACCCGGCCGGACGCCGTGGTGTGCAGCGAGCCGTCCGGGGAGCGGGTGTCCATCTCCATGAACTGCAGCCCGGTCTGCTCCTCGCGGAGCTCGAGCCGCGCCACGTGCGGAAGCCGCTCCGGCCACCGGGACGCCTCGTAGATGAAGGCGTACGCCTCCTCGATCGAGCCGGTCATGGTCTCGGTGTCGGCGAAGTCGAAGAGCAGCTCCCGCTCGGCGTCCCCGCGTTCGGCCGCCCGCCTGAGGTGCTCCAGCTCCGAGCGGCTGTTGGTGTCGACGGCCCGGCTGATGCGCTCGTGGGCCGCCGGGTCGTCGTCGACGGCCCGGTAGAAGTGGTCGAGCTCCACCGTGCAGCCGCCGTCGGGCCGCTCGGCGATGCGCCAGGTCCCGCCCATCGCCGCGACCGGTTCGCGCGGCTGGATCTGTTCGAACTCGATGCGGAGCCCGGCCGGGTCCAGTCGGCGGCGCGACTCCCAGGTGCGCAGTTCGCCGTTGGCGAGGGCCCAGATCCGGATCCGCTCGTCCGTCTCGTCGCCGCCGGTGCGCTCGGCCCGCACGGTGGGCGGAAAGTACAGCGGCCACAGACCGACTTCGGCGACGATCCGGTAGACCGCGCTCGCCGGGGCCGACACCTGGACGCGGTGGGTCACTTCGGTGACGCCGTCGACGGTGACTTCGGCGCTCGCCTCAGCGCCCGCTTCGATGCCTGCCTCGGTGGTGACTTCGGTGGTGACGGTTTCGGCGTCGCGTGCCATCACGCGCCCTCCAGTCCTGAGATGAAGTTGACAAGTGCCCGCGGCGTCGGGTGGTCCAGTACGGCGCCGGCGGGGAGCCGGAGCCCGGTCGCGGCGGTGAGCCGGTTGCGCAGGTCGACACTGAGCAGGGAGTCGAAGCCGAGTTCCTTGAAGGAGTCCTCGGCGCCGATCGCGGACGGTTCGAGGTAGCCCAGCACCTCGGCGGTGTGCGTCCGCACCAGTTGCATGAGGTCGCCGCCCGCCGCAGGCGCAGCCGCCGCGGCGGCGGGGGCAGGGGCGGGCGCGGGCGCCGGGGACGTGACCGGAGCCGCGGCGGAGGCCGGGGCGACGGGCGCGGACGCCGGTACGGGCGCCGGGGCCGATACCGGTGTCGGCGTCGGGGCGGCGGGCGGCGCGTCGTTGCGGGGAAGGTCCGGCAGCCCCGCGAGCAGTCGGGCCGCACGGCTCCCGGGCCGCAGCTGCTCCGGGGCGAGCCGCAGCGGCACCCGGACCGGAGCGTGCGAGGCCAGGTTCTCGAACAGGAGCCGCATCCCGTCCTCGCTCTCCAGCGGGGCGATCCCGATGCGGGCCAGCGCGGCGGTGTCGGCCTCGGTCAGATGGCCGGTCATTCCGGTGGGCTGCCGCCACAGGCCCCAGGCCAGCGACGTCGCCTCCAGCCCGCGCGCCCGGCGGTACTGCGCGAGGGCGTCGAGATAGGTGTTGGCGGCCGCGTAGTTCGCCTGGCCCGGGTTGCCGAACACCCCCGCCACCGACGAGAACAGCACGAACGCCGACAGGTCCAGGTGCTCGGTGAGCCGGTGCAGATGCCAGGCCCCGGCGACCTTGGGCCGCAGCGCCGCCCGGAGCTGGACCGGCGTGAGCCCGGTGAGCAGCCCGTCGCGCAGCACGCCGGCGGTGTGGAAGACACTGCCGGGCTGGTACTCGGCGACGACCTTCGCGACGGCGTCGGCGTCGGCGACGTCGCAGGCCACGACGGACACCTCGGCGCCGGACGCGGTCAGTTCCGCGCTCAGCTCCGCCGCGCCCTCGGCGGCCGGGCCGCTGCGGCTCATCAGCACAAGACGCCGGGCGCCCTGCTCGGCGACCAGATGCCGGGCCAGTTCGGCGCCGAGACCGCCGGTGCCGCCGGTGATCAGCGTCGGGCGCAGCGGGTCGTAGGAACGCGGGGTGGTCAGCACGAGCTTGCCCTGGTGGCGGGCCCGGCTGAGCATCCGCAGCGGCACCCGGCCGTCCCGCACGTCCCAGGTGCGCACCGGCAGGTGGCGCAGGGCGCCCGCCTCGAACAGGGCGACGAGCTCCTCCAGGACCTCGCTGATCCGGTCCGGCCCGACGCCCAGGATGTTGTACGCCCGGTACGTGATCCCGGGGTGCGCCGCCTCGGTGGCGGCCACGTCCCGCAGGTCGGTCTTGCCCATCTCGGCGAACCGGCCGCCCGGCGCCAGCAGGCCGAGCGAGAGGTCGAGGGCCTTGCCGGACAGCGAGTTCAGCACGACGTCCACGCCCCGGCCGTCGGTGACGGACCGGAAGGCGTCGGCGAACTCGAGGGTGCGGGAGGAGGCGATGTGGTCGTCGGGGACGCCCCAGGCGCGCAGCGTCGGCTGCTTGTCGGCGCGGGCGGTGGCGAACACGTCGGCGCCGAGGTGCCGGGCGAGCTGGATGGCCGCGAGTCCGACGCCGCCGGTGGCGGTGTGGATCAGCACCCGGTCGCCCGGCCGCGTGCCGGCCACGTCGACGAGGCACTGGTAGGCGGTGATGAACACGATGGGCACGCCGGCCGCCTGGGCGAAGCTCCAGCCGTCCGGGAGCGGCTTGACCATGCGTTCGTCGGCGACGGCCAGCGGGCCCAGCGAGCGCTCGAACATGCCGAACACCCGGTCGCCGGGCGCGAAGCGGGTCACCTCGGCGCCGACCTCGGTGATCACGCCCGCGCCTTCGCTGCCCATGGTCTTCTCGGTGGCGACGAGGCCGAGGCCGACCGTGACGTCCCGGAAGTTGAGCCCGGCCGCCCGCACCTCGACCCGCACCTGACGAGGCTCCAAATCGGCCTCGGCCTCGGGGTGTTCGACGAGTGCGAGGTCGTCGAGGGTGCCCTTCACCGTGACGTCGAGCCGCCAGGCGCGGCTTCCGGCCGGGGGCTGCATTCCGCTCTCGCGGGCGATCCGCAGCAGCGGCCGGTACAGCCGCCCGGCCCGCAGGGCCACCTCGGGCTCACCGCAGGCGAGGGCCTGCGGCACGGCCGCCAGGGACGCCGGGTCGTCGTCCACGTCGATCAGCACGAAGGTGTCCGGGTGCTCGGTCTGCGCCGAGCGCACCAGTCCGGTGACGGCCGAGGCGGCCAGGTCGCGGACCGGTTCGCGGTCGGTGACGGCGAGCGCGCCCCGGGTGACCACGGCGAGCCGCGAGGCGGTGAACTGCGAGCCGGCGCGCCAGCTCTGCACCAGGTCGGCGGCGGCCAGGGTCAGCCGCTCGGCCTGCGCCGGGTCGCCGTCCGCGCCGGGGGCGGAGCCGAGCGGGGCCACGACGAACGCGGGCGCCGGATGCGTCACCGACTCCAGGTCGGGGAAGTCCGGCCGGTCCCACAGACCGCCCGCGCCGACCGTCGCCCACTCGTCGGGCGTCGAGGCGTCCGCGCCGCGCAGCCGCTCCCACGCCGGTTCGAGGCTGACGCCCCGGTCCTCGGCGGGCAGCGGCCGCAGCGCCAGCGAACGCACCGTGCCGACAGGGCGGTCCTGGCCGTCGAAGAACGTCAGCGACAGGTCGTCGCCGTCCGGCCGGGCGTGCACGCGCAGGGTCCGGGCGTCGGTGGCCGTCAGGGCGGCGTCGCGCCAGGAGAACGGCACCAGCAGTCCCGCGTCCGCCCGCAGCACGGCCGGGTGCAGGGCCGCGTCGAGCAGCGCCGGGTGGGCGGTCGCGAAGCCGCCCGGCTCCAGGTCGGGCAGCGCCACCTCGGCGAGGATCTCCGCGCCGCGCGTCCACAGGGCGCGCAGTCCGGCGAACGCCGGACCGTAGTGGTAGCCACGCTCGGCGAGCAGCCGGTAGGCGTCGTCGACGTCGACCGGGGAGGCGCCGTCGGTGGACCAGCGCGCGGGCGCGGCGGGCGCCGGGTCCTGGCCGGCGAGCGCGCCGGAGGCGTGCCGCACCCAGCCGCCGTCGGCCTGGCGTGCGTGCACGGTCAGGGCCCTGCGTCCGGCGGCGTCCAGTGGGTCGAGGACGATCCGCAGGTCCGCGGCCCCCTGTTCGGGCAGCGTCAGCGGCACGCTGAGGGTGAGGTCGGCGACGACCGGCCGGCCGACGCGTTCGCCGATCTCGCCGAGCAGCGACAGGAACACGGTCGCCGGGACCAGAGCGGCTCCCCGGACCACGTGGTCGGCAAGCCACGGGTGGCGCTCGCGGTCGACGGACGCGGTGACGACGGTCTGCCCGGAGGGCAGCTCGGTCGGCGCGCCGGTGAACGCGCCGTCGTCGTCGCGGGCGGCGGCCGACGGGGCCGTCGCCCAGAAGCGGGTGCGGTCGAACCGGTAGGACGGCAGGTCGATCCGGCGGCCGGCCGGCTGCAGCGGGGCGAGGTCCACCGGTCCCACGGAGTCGGGGAGGACCGCGGCCGACGCCAGGAACTGGCCCGCGCCGCCGCTGTCCCGGCGCAGGGTGCCGAGCACGGCGCCCGTCACCCCGGCCGCGTCCAGGACCTCCTGGGCGCCGAAGGTGAGCACGGGGTGCGGGCTGCACTCGATGAAGGTGCGGTGCCGTCGCTCCACCAGCCCCCGCAGCACCGGCTCGAACCGCACGGTGTTGCTCAGGTTGTCGTACCAGTACGCCGCGTCCATGTCCGCGGTGTCGATGACCGCGCCGGTCAGCGTCGAGTGGAGCTTGACGTCGGAGGAGCGCGGCGAGATCCCCGCGAGGTCGGCGAGGAGGCGTTCTTCCAGCGCCTCCATCGCCTCGGTGTGCGAGGCGTAGTCGACCTCGATGCGCCGGGCGTCGACGCCCTGCCGTTCGCACCGGGCCAGCAGGTCGGTGAGGCCGGCGACGTCCCCGGCGACCACGGTGGAGGTCGCGGAGTTGACCGCCGCGACGCTCACGCCGTCCACGCTGTTGAGGAGCCGCTCGGTCTCCTCGGCGCCGAGCAGGACGGACGCCATGCCGCCGGGGGGCGCGAGCTGCGCCAGGGCCTGGCTGCGCAGGGCCACCACCCGGCAGGCGTCGGCGAGGCTGAGCGCGCCGGCCACATGGGCGGCGGCGATCTCCCCCTGGGAGTGGCCGACGACCGCGGCGGGCCGCACGCCGACCGACTTCCACAGCGCGGCCAGCGACACCATCATCGAGAACAGCGCGGGCTGGACGACGTCGACGCGTTCGAGTCCCTCGCCGCGCAGCGCGTCGGTGAGCCGCCAGCCGCACAGCGGGGCCAGTTCCTCCGCGCAGGCCTCCATGCTCGCGCGGAAGACCGACGACTCCTCCATCAGCGCGAGACCCATCCCGCGCCACTGGGACCCCTGTCCGGGGAAGACGAACACCGGTCCGGCCAGGTCGCGGTAGGACTCGGTGCGCAGCACGGTCGGCGACCGGTAGCGCCCGGGCACGGCCGGCAGCGGGGCGTCGGAGGCCAGCGACTCAAGCCCGGTCAGCAGGTCCGCGCGGCTGTCGGCGATCACGACGCCGCGCTGCCGGAACCCGCTGCGGCCGCGCAGGGTGTGCGCCACGTCCTCGGGCGCGTCCTGCGGGGTGCGGTCGACGTGGTCGGCGAGGGCCCTGGCCTGGGCGCGCAGCGAGTCCGCGTGCGGGGCGGAGACCGACCACAGCAGCGGGCGGCCCGCGTCGGCTGCGGGTTCCCGCACGGGCTCGGGCTCGGCCTCCTCGATCACCAGGTGGGCGTTGGTCCCGCTGATCCCGAACGAGGACACGCCGGCCCGCCGGGGCCCGTCGCCCCGCTCCCACGGGCGGGCCCGGGTCAGCAGGGCGAGACCGCTGCTCTCCCAGTCGATGTGGTGGGTGGGGCGGGAGACGTTCGGCGTGGCGGGCAGGACGCCGGCCCGCAGCGCCTCGACCATCTTGATCACCCCGCCGACGCCCGCCGCGGCCTGGGCGTGCCCCAGGTTCGCCTTCAACGAGCCGATCCAGAGCGGGCGTTCGGCGTCGCGGCCTTGGCCGTAGACGGCGGACAGGGCCCGCGCCTCGATGGGGTCGCCGAGTTCGGTGCCGGTGCCGTGCGCCTCGACCGCGTCGACGTCGTGCGGGCCGAGCCCGGCCTGGCGCAGGGCCTGCCGGATGACGTCCTCCTGGGCCGCCCGGTTCGGCGCGGTGAGACCGTTGCTCGCGCCGTCGGAGTTGGCGGCGGTGCCGCGGACGACGGCGAGGACCCGGTGGCCGCGTGCGCGGGCGTCGGAGAGCCGCTCCAGCAGCAGCAGTCCGGCGCCCTCCGCCCAGGCGGTGCCGTCGGCGTCGTCGGAGAAGGGGCGGCAGCGGCCGTCGGGCGAGAGTCCGCCCTGCCGGGTGAAGTCGACGAACATGCCGGGCGTCGACATCACCGCGACGCCGCCGGCCAGCGCCAGGTCGCACTCGCCGTCGCGCAGCGAACGCACCGCCAGATGGACGGCGACCAGCGAGGACGAGCACGCGGTGTCCACGGTGAGTGCGGGGCCGCGCAGCCCGAAGTAGTAGGCGATGCGTCCGGAGGCGACGCTGGTCGAGCTGCCGGTGATGCGGTAGCCGCCGGCGCCCTGGTTGTCCTCGTACAGGCGGGGCCCGTACTCCTGGGCCATCGCCCCGACGAACACGCCGGTGTTGCTGCCGGTGAGGGCGTCCCGGCTCAGACCGGCGCGTTCGAAGGTCTCCCAGGCCGTCTCCAGCAGCACCCGCTGCTGCGGGTCCATGCCCTCCGCCTCGCGGGGTGAGATGCCGAAGAACTTGGCGTCGAAGCGGTCGGCGTCGTCGAGGAAGCCGCCGCGGGTCGTGCCGGATCTGCCGTCGGCGAGGTCCGCCGCACGCCAGCCGCGGTCGGTGGGGAAGGAGGAGGTGGCGTCGCGGCCGTCCGCGACCAGCTGCCACAGGTCGGCGGGGGTGCGGACACCGCCCGGGTAGCGGCAGCCCATGGCCACGACGGCGACGGCTTCCTGGTCACCGTCCAGTGGTCCGGTCTGGGGAGTCATCGAAACTCGTGACCTTTCGTGTCGTCCGACCGGAGCGCCTCGATGAGCGCCGCCGGAGTGGGATGGTCGAACAGCAGGGTCGTCGGCAGGACGCGGCCGGTGGCCCTGGCGACGGAGGTGCGCAGCGCGACGGCCATGCGGGAGTCGAGACCGAGGTCGGTGAAGGTGGCGTCCAGGTCGAGGTCCGCGCCCGGCGCGCGGCCGAGGATCTGCACGGTGAGGTCGAGGACCAGGTCCAGCGGGTCGCCGGACCACTGCGGCGCGGCGTCCTCGGCCGCCGGGCCGCCCGCGGACGTCGTCGTGTCCAGCCAGTACGGGCGGCGCTGGAAGGCGTACAGCGGCAGGTCCGCCGGGCGGGCCCGCGGGCCGTAGACGGCGAGCCAGTCGACGGGTTTGCCGAGGACGAACGCGGCGGCCGCCGCCGTGGCGGCCGTGCCGGGACCGTCCCCGCGCGCCGGCCGGTCCTGCGGCTGCGTCTCCGGGCGGTCCTGCGGCTGGGCGCCGGGCCGGCCCGTGAGGACGGTCGTCCCGTCCTCACGGGTTCCGTCCTCGCGCGTCCCGTCGGCGTGGGTCCCGTCCCCGTGGGTCCCTTCGGCGAGCTCCCGGAGCCGGGCGACGAGGGCCGGACGCGCGACGGCGACGACGGCGGCGCGCACGGGCAGCGCCGCGCGGGTCGTCGCCGAGGCGAGGCCGACGTCGCGCAGGTCCAGGTCGTCGCGGCCGTCCAGCCGGTCGGCGAGCAGGGCCGCCTGGGCCCGCAGCGCCGCGTCGGTGTGCCCGGAGAGCAGCACCGGCACCGGCTCCCCGGCCGCCGCCGCGGGCTCACCGGGCCCGGCTGCCGCGTCCTCGCGCCGGGGCGCCTCGCCGAGGACGACGTGGGCGTTGGTGCCGCCGAGGCCGAACGACGAGACGCCGCAGACCAGCGGCCCCTCGTCGGGCTGCCAGGCCCGCCGCCGGGTGCTGACGCGCAGCCGCAGCCCGTCGAGGTCGATGTCGGGGTTGGGCCGCCGGTGGTTGAGGGTCGGCGGGAGCTCGCGGTGGAAGAGGCTCGCCGCGGTCTTGATCAGCCCGGCGATGCCCGCCGCGCCCTCCAGATGCCCGATGTTGGTCTTCACCGAGCCGACCAGCAGCGGCCGGTCCGCGGGCCGTCCCCGGCCGAGGACGCCGCCGAGGGCCCGCGCCTCCACCGGGTCGCCGGCCTTGGTGCCGGTGCCGTGCAGTTCCACGTACGCGACCTCGGCCGGATCCACGCCCGCCCGGCGGTAGGCCTCGGTCAGCACGCTCTGCTGGGCGGTCTGGGTGGGCGTCGTCAGGCTCGCGCCGCCGCCGTCGTTGTTGACGGCCGCGGCCAGCACCGTGCAGTACACCCGGTCCCCGGCGGCGAGGGCCGCATCGAGGGGCTTGAGCACCAGCACGCCGGCGCCCTCGCCGCGCACGATCCCGTCGGCGCTGCGGTCGAAGGTGTGGCAGCGGCCGGTCGGCGACATCGCCCCCAGCTCCTCGATGAGCCGGTCGCCCGTCTCAGTCAGGTTGAGCTGGACGCCCGCGACGACCGCGGTCGAGCACTCGCCGCGCCGCAGACTGCCGAGCGCCTGGTCCAGGGCGGCCAGCGAGGAGGACTGGCCGGTGTCGACGACCGCGCTGGGGCCGGTGAACCCGAAGAAGTAGGAGAGCCGGTTGGCGAGGAAGGTCCGTGCCGTGCCGGTCATGGAGTAGGGGTCCACCACCGCGGACATCCGGCTCATCAGCGCGTAGTCGTCGGAGCAGGACCCGACGAAGACGCCGGTCGCCCCGCCCGCCGTGGGCGCGATGCGCGCGTCCTCGAGGGCGTGCCAGCACAGTTCGAGCAGCAGCCGCTGCTGCGGGTCCATCAGGGCGGCCTCGTGCGGGGAGATCCCGAACAGCTCCGCGTCGAAGAGTTCGACGTCGCGCAGGTATCCGCCGGGGCGGCGGCCCTCGCGCAGCCCCGCGCCCGGGCCGATGGCGTCGCCGCCCCGGCGGAGCAGCCGCCAGAAGCCCTGGAGGTCGTCGGCGCCGGGGAAGCGGCAGGCCATGCCCACCACGGCCACGGGTTCCCCGCACGCACCGGTCGTGTCGGTCAGCTCAGTCATGTCGGTCCCGTCGGCTCTGTCAGTGGCCAGGTCGGTCATGGCGGTCTCCGGCGGCGACGAGGGTGAGCCGGCGCCGCGCCTCGTCCACGGCCTCGCGGTCGTCGCGGCCGCCGCCCGGCACCAGCGCCTGCACGGAGCTGTGCCCGGCGATCACCCGGGGCTGGCGACGGGCCAGCCGGCTGAGGCCGTCGCCCGGACCGGCCTCCAGCAGCAGGCAGTCGTGCGCGGCGAGCAGGGCGGTGAGCGCCGGTGCGAAGTACACCGTCCGGGCCGCCTGCCAGGCCCAGAAGTCGGGGTCCAGCGCCTGCCGGTCGGGGAGCCGGCCCGGCGTGTACGCGGAGTAGAAGGGGAAGGCCGGCCGACGCAGCGGCACCGCGCGGAACCCGGGCAGGGTCGCGCGGACGGCGCCGTCGACCGCGGGGCTGTGGAAGGCCTGCCTGGCCTGCACCGGGCGGCAGATGACACCCCGTCCGTCCAGCTCGCGGGCGGCCCGGGCCAGCGGCTCGCGCTCCCCGGCGAGGAGCAGCTGGCGGGCGGCGTTCACCGCGGCCAGGTGCACGTCCTCGCCGAGCAGGTCGGCGACGTCGTCGGGGGAGGCCGCGACGGCGAGCATCCCGCCGGGCGGGGTGTCGGCGAAGTGCACGACCCGGTCGCGCATCAGGCGTATGCCGTCCTCGAAGCCGAGGATCCCGGCCAGGGTCGCCGCGGCGACCTCGCCGACGCTGTGCCCGATGATCGCCGTCGGGCGCACGCCCCAGCCGAGCACCATCCGCCCGAGGGCGTGGTTCACGGCGTAGAGCAGCGGCTGGGCGACCGTCACGTCGTCGTAGTCGGCCGACGGCGCCTCGGCGAGCCATTCCCGCCGCAGCCGCGGGCCGTCCGAGGTCAGGAGCCGGAACGCCTCGTCCATCCAGTAGGTGAACGTCGAGTCGTGCCCGTACAGGCCCGCGGCCATTCGCGGGTATTGCGCACCCTGACCGGGGAACACGAGTGCGACCGGTGGATTCGGCTGTTGCGCTGTGAGGGGCATCCGGATACCTTCCTTTCCTGCCTTTCCCGCTGCCGCAATATGCGCCAGGAGATTCGACGTTCGCCTGAGCCTCGATCGAGAGCCGCGGACGGAATCCGGCTCCGCCCGGCATTGAGCCGCCCCCGAGCAGTGCCGTGCAGACTCGACGGCCGAATGCCGTCGGGCGGAGGGAATGGTCGTGCCAGCAAAAGAGGTATTCGTTTCCGGGGTGGGACTTCATCTGCCGCCGGCCATGCCGGCCGAGGAGGCGGTCCGGCAGGGGCTGACCGACGACTGGACCGTGCGGCGCACGCGGATGCGGTCGGTGTGCGTCGGCACGGAGGCCGGGCCGCAGATGGCGGTACGGGCCGCACGGGAGGCGCTGCGCCACGCGGACGCGGGGCCCCAGGACATCGACCTGGTCCTGCACGCCAGCAGCTACTTCCAGGGCTACGACCTGTGGGCGCCCGCCTCGTACGTGCAGCGCGAGGCCGTCGGCAACACGTGCCTGTCGCTGGCCGTCGAGCAGCTGTCCAACGGCGGGATGGCCGCCTTCGAGCTGGCGGTCGCCTATCTGCGCGCGGACGCCCGCCGGCACAGCGCCCTCGTCACCACCGGCGACCGGTTCTGCCTGCCGGGGATCGACCGTTGGACCACCGACCCGGGGACCGTGCTCGGCGACGGCGGCACCGCGATCGTGCTGTCCACGGCCGACGGGTTCGCGCTGCTGCGCAGTCTGGTGACGGTGTCCGACCCGACCCTGGAGAAGATGGGGCGGGGCGACGACCCCTTCGCCGCGACGCCCCTGGAGACCAGGACCCCGGTCAGCGTGGAGGAGCCCCGTGCCCGCCTGGTGAAGGAGATGGGCATGTCGGAGCTGATCGACCGACTGCACACGGGACAGCGGGCGGCCTTCGAACAGGCCCTGCGGGAGGCGGACGTCAAGCAGGAGGAGCTCGACTGGACGGTGCTGCCGCACCTCGGCCGCGCCAAGATGGACTTCCAGTTCTTCTCGGCGCTGGACCTCGACCCGGAGCGGACCACCTGGCCCTGGGGATCGGGAGTCGGCCACCTCGGCGCGGGCGACATGTTCGCCGGCCTCGCCCACCTCACCCGGACCGGCGCCCTGCGCCCGGGCCAGACGGGCGCCCTGGTCAGCGCGGGCGGCGGCTTCGCATGGACGGTGGCCGTCCTGGAGATCCTGACCGCGGTCTGAAAAACATCCGGCGGCCCCCGTCACGGGGCGCGCGGACTGCGGCGGGTTCCGCGGAACCGTCGCACTCCCCGCACGTGGCGGGCCCGCCGCGGGCGGATTCGCCGACGTCAGACACACGCTGTGCGCCGACCGACCAGCTCAGGCGCCCCACGCCGGCCAAGGCGGGGCCGGGGCCCGAGGTCGGAGCCGGGGCCAGGGGTCGGGGGCCGGGGGCCGGACCTGGATGTGGTGCGCGGAGTGCGGTGTGTTCTGGGGAACCGTCGCACTCCGCGCTCGTGGGCGGGCCCACCACAAGCGCGGAGTGCGGTGGGTTCCGGGGAACCGTCGCACTCCGCGCTCGTGGTGGGCCCGGTGTGGGCGGATCCGGCGGGGTCAGGCGCCTCGTTGGGCGCTGACGAGTCGGCGGCGGTACCCCACGCCGGCGGCCTCGGCCGCGACCTCCGTCACGTACCTGCCGTACGGCGACTTCATCCCCTCGCCCAGCCGTCGGCATGTGTCGGCGTCGATGAAGCCCATCTGCAGCGCGACCTCCTCCAGGCAGGCGATGCGCACCCCCATGCGCTCCTCCATGGCCTGCACGTAGATGCCGGCCTTCAGCAGCGACTCGGCGGTGCCCGTGTCGAGCCAGGCGAAGCCCCGGCCGAGCTCGATGAGTTTGGCCTTGCCGCGCTCCAGGTACCACCGGTTGACGTCGGTGATCTCCAGTTCGCCGCGCGGCGACGGGGTCAGGTTCTTGGCCACGTCCACGACGTCGTTGTCGTAGAAGTACAGGCCGGTGATCGCCCGGTCGGACTTGGGTTCGGCCGGCTTCTCCTCGAGCGAGACGAGCCGCCCCTCGGCGTCGGTCACCCCGACCCCGTACCGCTCGGGGTCCGGCACCGGATAGCCGAAGAGGACGCAGCCGTCCACGTCACGGGCGTTGCGGCGCAGCAGCTCCCGGAATCCGGAGCCGTGGAAGATGTTGTCGCCCAGCACCAGGGCCACCGGATCGGCGCCGATGAAGTCGGCCCCGATGGTGAAGGCCTGCGCCAGGCCGCCGGGGCTCTCCTGCGCGGCGTAGCTGAGCGAGATGCCCAGCCGCGAGCCGTCGCCGAGGAGCCGCTGGAAGTACGGCATGTCGGTGGGCGTGGTGATCACGAGGATGTCCCGGATGTCGGCCAGCATGAGCACCGACAGCGGGTAGTAGATCATCGGTTTGTCACTGACGGGGAGGAGCTGTTTCGACACGGCCAAAGTGATCGGATGCAGCCGGGTCCCCGTGCCTCCGGCGAGGACTATCCCCTTCATCGTGGTCGCCCGCCTCAGGCGGCCGGACGGTCCTGGTCGATGACGCGCTCCCGGGTCCGGATCTCGCCGGTCTCGGTGCGCACCAGTTCGTCCACCACGGTGAAGGTCGGCTCGAAGTCCACCTTCCCGGCGGCGTCGGTCCGGGTGACCAGGCAGACGTAGTCCACCCGCCAGCCGTCCGCGGTCTTCTCCACGAGGTAGTGGTCGAACCAGTGCCGGGGCACGACCGACCGGTACCGCGGGAGGGCGGCCTGCATCGCCGCGACCATCGCCGCACGGCCGGCGAGGCGTTCGCCGCGGTGCGCGTGGTCGATGACGCCGTCCTCGGTGAAGGTGTCGGCGAACTCCTCGATCTTCAGGGCGTCCATCAGGCGGCACTGTCGGGCGTAGAAGCCGAGGATCTCCACGTGCTCCTCGGCCGTCACCTTCTGCCGCTCAGCGGTCTGCGTAGCCACGGTGTGCTCCTCCTCGGGCATGGGTTTCCTTCTCCGGAAGCGTTCTCCGGGCAGCTCGAAACCGACTGGACTACCGCTGCACCGGAATTCCCCGAAGCCGGACTCACCGGGTGTTCCAGCGGGGCTCATGCCGTTCGGGCCATCCTTCCGACAAATTGTCGCGGCACTTTCTTCGCACCGGGAACGGAGTTCGAAATGACGTTGCAACAGGTCCGGTCGGAAATGCGCGAGGTCGCCCCGTCGGTCTACGCCTGGATTCAGCCCGACGGCGGGTGGTGCCTGAACAACGCGGGGCTGATCCTCGACGGGGAGTGCGCGGTGCTGGTCGACACGGCCGCCACCGAGCGCCGTACCCGCGTGCTGGCCGAGGCGGTGGGCGCGCTGGCGCCGGCCGGCCCGGACTTCCTCGTCAACACGCACTTCCACGGCGACCACACGTTCGGCAACTCCTACTTCAAGCCGCGGGCGACGATCATCGCCCACGAGAACTGCGCCCGGGACCAGATAGCCGCGGGCCCCGGCCTGCGCGGCCTGTGGCCGGACGTGGAGTGGGGGGAGACGCCGGTCCTCG
Source organism: Streptomyces sp. NPDC001027 (assembly GCF_040299045.1). NCBI lineage: Bacteria > Bacillati > Actinomycetota > Actinomycetes > Kitasatosporales > Streptomycetaceae > Streptomyces > Streptomyces sp. NPDC001027. The sequence continues at coordinate 657 of NZ_JBEPBI010000005.1, read as the reverse complement.
GGCCCGACGTGACCTATCGCGGCGACGAGGCCGCCGTCCACTCGGGCGGCCGGCGCATCGCGCTGCTGCACCCGGGGACGGCCCACACCACCGGGGACACGGTGGTGTGGCTGCCCGACGAGGGCGTCCTGTTCACCGGGGACGTCGTGTGGTCGGGGAGCACCCCGTTCTGCCTGATGGGCTCGGTGACGGGGTCGCTGGAGGCGATCGAGCGGCTGCGCGCGCTCGGAGCGCAGACGGTGGTCCCCGGTCACGGGCCGGTCGGCGGCGCGGAGTTGCTGGACGAGACCGCCGCCTATCTGAGCTGGCTGCTGGACGTGGCGGAAGGGGGGCTGCGCGCCGGACGGTCGGCGCTGGAGACGGCCCGGAGCACCGAGCTGGGCGCCTGGGCCGCGTTCCTCGACGCCGAGCGCATCGTCGGAAACCTGCACCGCGCCTACGCCGAGCTCGCCGGAGCGGCGCCGGGCGCGCCGATCGACGTGGCGACGGCCTTCGGGGAGATGACGCAGTTCCACGGCGGTCTCCCGGTGTGCCACGCCTGAAGGACGGCCGACAGGCGCGTGGGGGGTGTGACGCGATCGCGTCATCTGGAACGAGATGTCCATACCGCCCGCGTCCCGAGCATACGAAAGGGTCGCGAAGCAGGTCGCACAGGGC
>NZ_JBEPBI010000004.1:0-120064 GCF_040299045.1 Streptomyces sp. NPDC001027 | reverse complement strand
GGCGCACGCCCATGCGCCCGCAGCCGGCACCCGACGCCGCACCCGCCGAGCACCGCCCCGGCCAGCAGACGCGGCAGCACATCGGAGATCGCCTTGCGCCACATCACCACCTACGACGCGCCGGCCACCGGCCTGCGCGGCATTGGAGACACCAGCTGGCACACCCGCGGAGCGTGCCACGGCATGGACGTCGAGGACGCCGACGCCGTCTTCTTCCCCGGGCCCCGGGACCACGAGGACATCGCTGAGGCGAAGGAGCTGTGCGGCTGGTGCCCGGTGCGCCGCGACTGCCTCGACTTCGCCCTGGAGAACGTCCTCAAGGAGGGCATCTGGGGCGGCCTCACCGAAGCCGAGCGGCGCCCCTTGCACGAGGGACTGCCCCAGCGTCTCGACTACCGGCGTGTGACGGCGTTCTTCCAGGGACGCGACGTGCATCTGACCGAGGCCGAGCGGCAGGTCGTCATCGACCACGCCTATGTACGCGGCTGGCGGCCCGGCCGGCTCGCCGCCGCCCTGCAGATCAGCCACAAGCACGCCCGCGACCTGCTGCGGCAGGCCGCCAACAAGGTCTTCGACCGCGACCGCACCTACGGCGTGCCGCGGCCCAAGAAGAAGCGGAAGAAGACCACTGCGGCAGCAGGCAGTCCCGCGCCCGCTGCACCCGGCACACAGCAGCCGGCAGCCCGCCCGCCAGCGTCGACTCCGGCGTCCGCCTCTCTCGGAAAGGCCGCATGACCCACCCCGTCCTGTCCCTCAGCGCTGCTCCGGACCTCCCTCTCCTCCTCGCCGCCCTCGTGCTGGTGCTGGTGCTGGTGCTGGTCGCCTGGACGATCCGGCGCCGGGGTACGCGCCCGCAGAAACGTCTCGGTGGTCCGGCGGTCAAGGTCGCTGCCCTTGCTGCCCTCGGCTGCACCGCCTACAGCGCCGACACATCGTGGCGCTTCGCGGCCGACTTCCTCGACATGGCCGGCACCGCCGAGCGGGCCGGCATGTTCGCCGCGGCCGAGCTGGCGCTCTTCGCGACCGCGCTGATGGCACGCCAGAACCTGGCCACCCAGGGTGCTCCTGGTCTGCCGGGCACCCTGGTCTGGGTGATCACCGGAGTGCAGGTGATCCCCGCCTACGCCGAGAGCGGTCCCATCGGCGGCACGGTCCGGGCCTTCGTCGGGCCGGTCATGGCGGCGATGCTGTGGCACCTCGCGATGGGGATCGAGCTGCGCCTGCACACCCCGGGCGCCGCCTCCCACGGACTGATCGCCGTCCTGGGCCGGGAGGCACGCGAGCGTCTCCTGTCCCGCCTCGGCATCGCCGCGCGAGACCGCGACGCCGCGCAGATCACCCGGGACCGGGCCACCACCCGCGCGGTCGCCCTCGCCGCCCGCCTCGCCGAGCGCACACCCGAGCAGCAGCGGAGCTGGCGCGGCCGGCGGCTCACGCGGCGACTGTCGAAGGCGGTCGGCAGGGCCTCGGTCGGCACCGACCCCCTCCAGCGCGCGAACCTGCTCGACCAGCTCGCCGCCCGCCGGCACGCACTCGCGCTCGCTACGGTCCCACTGCCCTCGCCCTGGTCCTCGGTGCAGAGCACCGCAACGGCAGCAACGGTCCCCTCGCAGTCGGCCTCGAAGGTGCCGGTCCCCGTAGCCGGTCCCCACGGTCCCGACGAGTCGGACGGGGGCCCGGGACCGAGTGCCCCGAGGGGACCGGTCCCCGAGATTGCGGACTCGAAGGCGTCGGCAGGCGCGGGGACCGAAGGCGAGAACGCGGGGACCGGCGTGGGGACCGAGGCCCCAGAAACAAGCGCGGTCCCGGGGACCGGTCCCGCCAACCCGGAAGCCTCGGAGAGGGACGCCCGAAACATGGGGACCGAGCGCCTGACGCGAGAAGTGCCTGCTCATGGCCCTGATTCGAGTCGGGGACCGACCGACACCGACACGGGGACCGAGCCCACCGGGGACCGGGGACCGACCGACACCGACACGGGGACCGAGCCCACCGGGGACCGGGGAAACCAGGTCCCTCTCCGGCGGAAGGCGCCCACGAAGACCAGGACGAAGAACAAGGGGAAGCGCGGCCGGTCCCGCACCCCGCAGACACAGCGCCCGCCACGCGAGCTGGAGCAGTCGGTGGACCAGCTCGTCCAGCAAGTCCGCCCCCACGTCCCCGCCCTGCTCGAACGGGACGGCAACGAGTCCGTCACCCGGGTCCAGCTGCGGGAGATCCTCCGCCGCGAGGGCCTGAAGGGCGGCCGGAACGACCGGCTGAGCCTCGTCCTCCAGGAACTGCGGAGCGACGACACCACAAAGACAAGGAGCACCGCCCGATGAGGACCTGCCACCAGTTCGACACCGTCCGTGCGGAGTACGAGCGGGAGATCGGCTTCATGCTCGCCCACTCCAAGCGGCACGAGGGCAGGCCGGCGGCGAAGTCCAGCGCAAAGCAGGCTGCCTCGACGAAGAAGCGGATGGCCCGGGCGCTCAACAGCCACGTCGGGCGCTGCCCCGAGTGCAGCTGAACCGGCCAAACCTCAGCTCAACACCCCTATCCGCAACGGGTGGCCCGGCTCCGTGCCGGGCCACCACCCCGCTTAAGGAGGCACGCCGTGATTCCGCGTCCCCGTCGTTCATCCGAGCCCACCGCCGCCGAGGCCAGCGCCTGGGCGGACGTCCTGGTCCGCCGGCGAGTCCTGCACGCCGCCGTCCTCACGCCGAACGGCCAGTGGCTCGTCCAGGACCGTCCCGACGGACCCGTCCGCGTCCTCCTGGGACCGGCCGATGTCGTCGCGCTGGCGGCGACCATCCAGCACCACACCCGCACCATGAGGCCCGAATTCCGATGACGAACCCCACTCAGAACGGCACCACCCCGGAACCTGCTCCCGACTCCAACTCGGTCTCGGGGCGAGCAAGTTGGGGCGGAAGCGTAGCTTCCGCCAACCCCGCCCCCGAGGGGGACGGGGAGGACCTGCACCGGGGGGCGCAGGTCCAGGAGGCTTCGACCGAGGACGGATCGAAGCCGGGACCGGAGGAGAAGCCGACCGAGCGCCGCAGCCGCCGTGAGCGCGCTGCCCGCGCCCGTCAGCGTCCGCGTCAGCCGCGCGCCACGAAGCGCCTGTACCAGCCCAACACCCGTTTCAACGAAGAAGAGTTCACGCTGATCAAGTCCGCCGCCGCCCGATGCAACCTGTCCGTCGCCGGCTTCCTCGCCCGCGCCGCGCTCGCCGCAGCCCGCGACCTCGACCGAACCAGCGCCGAGATAGCCGACGAACGCGAAGTGATCACAGCCCTGTTCGACAGCCGGCGTCGGCTCGGCTGGGCCGGCAGCAACCTCAACCAGGCGGTCAAGGCACTCAACTCCGGCGCGGACGCTCCCCAGCTCGATGCGGCCGTCGCCGCGGTACGGCGGGCCGCCGACACCGCGCATGCAGCCGCCACACGCCTGATCGAACGCCACGGCGCATGATCCCCAGCGTCAACAACGCCGGATCACGGACCTTCGGCCTCCTCAAGTACCTCTACGACACGGGCAAGTACGAGGACCACACCGACCCCCACCTCGTGGCCTCCTTCGACGGCATGGCCCCCGACCCTGGCCGCGACCTGAACGCCACCCTCGAAGACCTGCAGCAGCTCCTGGACCAGCCCGTGATGGCCCTCGCCGAGCATGCCCGCCCGGCCAAGCACGTCTGGCACACCTCCGTGCGCGCGACGGCGGACGACCGGATCCTGTCCGACGAGGAATGGGGTGAGATCGCCCGGCGGATCGTGGCCGCCACCGGCATCGACCCCGGCGACGGGCAGCCCGGCTGCCGCTGGGCAGCCGTACGACACGCAGACGACCACATCCACATCGTCGCCACCGTGGTGTGCGAGGACGGCAGCCGCCCCGACGACTTCCGCTCCGGCAAACGCGCCCAGGCCGAGTGCCGCCTCATCGAGAAGGAACTCGGCCTCCACCAGGTCGCCCCCGGCGACGGCACCGCCGCCCAGCGGCCCACCAGCGCCGAACGCCACAAGGCCGAACGCCAGGGTCGCGAGCGCACCGCCCGCGAGGAGCTGCGCGAGACGGTACGGCGCGCGGTGTCCGGTGCGAGAAGTGACGAAGAGTTCTTCGACCGGCTCGCCGCCGCCGGCGTCCTGATCCGTAAGCGCGCCGCCCCCTCCGGAGACCTCCTCGGATACAAGGTCGCTCTGCCCGACGACCTGAACAAGGACGGCGAGCCGGTGTTCTACCCCGGCGCGCGCCTGGCCCCTGACCTGTCGCTGCCCCGCATCCGGGAGCGCTGGTCCGGCGACACCGGGACCGATCCGACTCCACGGCAGGAGGACACGGTCCGTACGGGGCCCGGCGCCCCAGCCTCCGCCCGCCGCGGGACGGCATCGGCCGCGTGGCAGGCCGTGCTCATCATCGAGCACGGCGACGACGCGGTCGCCGCCGCCCACATCGCCGCCGCCGGCGAGGTCCTGGACGCGCTCGCGAAGACCTCCGCCGCCCACACCCGCCGCGAACTGCGAGACGCCGCAACAGCGTTCGAGCGGGCCTCCCGCTCCCACGTACGCGCCGTACGCGGGCACGACCGCGCGCTGCGGCAGGCCGCCCGCGACCTCGTCCACGGAGGGCCCGCCCTCGGCCGCGGTGAGGACGGTGCCACCACCGCGATGGCGATCGACATGCTGTTCTTCCTCATCACCGCCGCCGCCCACTGGCATGCGAGAAAGGGACATGCCCAGCAGGCCGAAGCCGCTGCCCAGGCGGCCGGGCACCTGCGCACCGCCTACCAGGCCGCTGCCGCCCAGCCGCTCGGCGTGCTCTACCAGCGAGGCCGACGTCTGAGCCGGCCGGTGCTCCAGCGGCAGACCGTGCTGCTGCGCGAGACGCTGCCGGGGCTCGCCGAGCAGATCCTCGCCGAGCCCGGCTGGTACGCCCTGGCCGCGACCATCGCGGAAGCCGAAGCCGCAGGCCACGATCCGGCCGCTCTTCTGTCCGCCGCGGTCGGGCGTCGTGAACTCGGCACCGCGGAGTCGGTGAGCGACGTGCTGGTGTGGCGGATGCGGCGGACGGCCGATCTGCCCGCCGACGCCTCGCCCCTGTCCGAGAGCGGCACCGCTGGGGTCCAGCCCGCAACGCGCAGGACGGCCCCCCAGACTTCCGCGCCCGGCCGCCGCCGTAGCGGGGAGGAGACATCGGGCAAGACCCGGTGAGCCCTGCCAGCCGGGGTGCAGCCTCAGCGCACGACCAGGAACGCGCGCACCGCCACCGCCCCGCTCGCGACCCACAGCATGGCCGTACGCCACAGCGGACCCCGGCAGCGTTCAGGCCCGCGTTGTGGGCACGGGCGCTACGCACACTCAGGAGGAACGCAAGGGCGCAGGTGCGGCGACTCGAGCCAGTAGGCGACGCGAAGTTGGGCGGTCGAAGCCGACGTGACGTGTTCGGGCACGCCGAGGGGACATCACTCATCCGCTCGGAGACACGCGCCGTGCCCACTCGTCATCCGCGCCCCCAGGAGGCGGAAAACGCCTGATGACCTGCCCGAAGGCGACTGTGGACTTTGTGAATTGAAACCGCCAGGGGCGTAAGGCACGATCATGAAGCGAGCAGGACGAGGCACAGGAGGACGCCAGGGTGTTTCACCGAATACGCCGCCGGGCCAAGGAGCCCAGCGAGGAACAGCGCCGATTCTTCGAGCTGTCGGCGCGGCTGCAGAACCAGGTCCCGCCCGGGATCGGGGTGCCGCCGGCCGAGCCGGAACACATCGAGCCGACCTCGGTGGTGGACGACTTCCTTCCGCCGGAGCTGCGGGTACCCAGCCACGACCAGGTCGACGGCACCATGATGCCGTGGAAGCAGCCGCTCGTCCTCGACGGCGAGATGGTCGCCTGCTCCGAGTGCGGCGCGTACCGGGACTGGCTCATCCTCTCCACCCGCGACCAGATCTGGCTGCGTTGCCGGGTCGGCCACCAGCAGCAGGAAACCCGCCTCGACACCGCCTGGTTCAACCGGAACCGCGGACCGGCGGACGCGACGCACGCCACGTTCGAGGACTGCCTGCGCCACCTCGGGCACTGACCCCCACTCCTACGACCCCACCGGGCCCGCGGGCCCGCACTGACCACCCGTCGCCTAGCACAAAGGGGTCAGTTCCGTCATGCGCGTTCGCGTCGCCACCACCGTCCTCGGCATCACCGCCGCCCTCCTCACCGTGTCCGCCTGCTCCACCGACACCACCAGCACCAAGCACAACCACTCCGCCTCCGCCCCTACCGGGTCGCCGGCCGACACAACCCAGGCTGCTCCGCTCACGTCGGCCGCGCTGGAGACGCGCCTGCTCGACCAGAGCGACCTCGGCAGCGGCTACCTGCGCAAGCCGGAGCGCCTCACCCAGCACGACGACGTCACCGTCAACGGCTGCCCGGCCCTGAGCGAACTGGGCGGCGACGCGGCCACCGGCGCCACGCTCACCTTCCCCCGCAAAGCGAAGACGGCCTTCACCTACGGCGGCAGCTCCTCCGAGATCTCCGAGGAGTTGTACAGCGACGGCGCGAACAAGCTGTCCGACGGCATCGGCCGGATCTTCGACGCCATGACCGGCTGCCCGACCTACCAGGTCGTCGCGGGCGGCACCCCGATCGACATCGCCTCGCAGAAGCTGCCGACACCCCACGGCCTCGGTGACGAGCAGTGGAGCCAGCTCCTGACGTTCTCCGCCGGAGGACGGAGCACCGTGGTCAAGCAGACCGCGATCCGCGACGGCAGCCTACTGCTGATCGTCTCCGGCTCCCCGGCCCTCGTCGACCGCCACCTCGACAAGGCCCTCACCAAGGCCACGGCAGCCAGCTGACCGGCCCCGACACACTGCTGCCCCCGACCAGGACGGCCGGGGGCAGCAGTGCTGTGCTGAGCTTGTCCCGCTTTGACGGACACCATCAGTGCGGTGGTCAGGCTGCGGTTCCGTACATCCAGCGGCGAACCACGGTGTAACCGTCAGGAAGCTCGTTCCCCGTCAACTCCCTATACCTCGCCTTGGCCTCTTCGCTGGCGTGCTGACCGGGAGGGAGCCTTCTGAGGAAGGGGTCGCGGTCAGGGGCAGGGGAGGACTGGCGAGGCTGCTCCGTAACTTCATCGTCGGAGGCCGGTTCGTAACCCGCGATGTCCTTGACCTCATGCCTTGCGGAGCCCTGCCTTACGAGGTAAGCGACCACGGCCAGACCTACGACCAGAGTCACGCCGCCGATGACGCGGATCTTCGGCTTGTGCCTCGCGTACCAGCTCTTCGACTTCTCGTCGGAGGGCGCGGGCTCGCCATCTGCGGGAGTGCGTTCACCGGGCGTGGAGTCGTCCATGTGCACACATTTATCGGACCCAGCCACTACCTGTCAGGCAATCAACCGACATCACGCGATCAGCTTCAGTACACCGAGCAGACCCCACTTCACCCCACTTCCCCGCCTTGGGGCCGGAGGCGATCACCGGTGCGGGCAGGCCCGACACCTGGTACTCGTCGCCCCGGTCGCCGCCCTACGGCTCGATGGCCCGCCCGAGCCCCGGAGGCAAATACCAGAAGCCCGGCCCCTGATTCTGTTCGGGGACCGGGCTTCTTCCGTCTGGCTAGGTGCGCCGTCGATCGCTAGGCCGGCGCCCGCAGCAGTCTCTCCCGGGTGGCCTCGGGCAGCACTCGGCGCAGGACCGGTGCGGTCGAGCTGAGGGAGGCGGCGAAAGCTGCCACGAGGTCGTGCGGGGCGCTGGCCCCAAAGGAGGCCGCCCACAGGCAGGGGGAGCCGAGCGCGGGCTCGGCCCATGCCTGCCATCCGGTCGGTCCTGGCTCGTCGGCCTCGGTCGTCAGGGCGCGCGGGTCGGCGTCCTGGATGAGGGGCGGCACCTCGCCGAGGCTGATGTGCGAGGTGAACGTCGGGTCCGTCGCTGCCGCGTCGGGCTGGTCGATGTCGCGGAGCCAGCCGTGTGCGGCGACGGCGTCGAGGACCAGTTCGGGGCCGGCGAACGGCACGGCGGGCTGGTCTCGGGCGTCGAGCGCGACGAGGAAGTCGGCCACAGCCTCGCCGGGGACGTCGGTGGTGAAGTAGCACGACCACGACGCGAGCGGGCTGCTGGTGTCCGCACGGGCGGAGATCTGCCAGGCGATCGGCAGGTCTCCCAGGTGGAACGGCTCGTCCGCCAGGCTCCACTGCGCCCATCGGAGGGTGTCGGAGCTGATGTGCAGGACGGTGCTGCGCAGGACCTGGCGGTCCTCCAGTGCCTCGTCCGGCTCATGACGTCCGCGGACGATCGTCAGGCTCGTCCAGCCCAGACCGGAGAGCGTGTCGGCAACGCCGTCGTAGAGGCGCCCGTCGTCACCGGCCAGGTGCCGGGGACCGACCCAGAACGCGGGCTGGCCGACGGGCGGAATGGACGGGTCCGGCGGGAAGTCGGGATACAGGGGCGCCTCCAAGGGGCGGTGCGGGTCTAGTTGCCGCCGGCACTGCGGCGGGGGCGGCGCGGGGGTGCCTGGACGGGGCCCTGCCAGGTCAGGGCGATGGCGACCTCGGGCGGCAGATGGCCGAGCTGTGCGTCCTCGTCCCGCCCCTCGGCCAGGTAGACGACGGTCCGGCCGGACTCGTCCACGGACTGCACGACCTGCGCCAGACGGTGCGCCATCGGAAAGAAGGGGTTCATGGCCTGGCGGACCGGAGCATCCCGATCGCAGGCGGACAGCAGATCGATGAGATCGCCGACGGTCATCTCCGGGGTCGTCACGAACAGCCTCCTGGGGTGGGGAAAATGGTGAGCGATGAAAAAGGCGGGGCCCGACAGCCGGCCACTGGCCCGAGCGAGAACTACTCGTGGGCGCCAGGCTGTCGTACACGACGTGAGGTCTCCAGCACGCGCGCCACGGCGGCGGCGACGATGTCGGCCGGCGTCTCGATGTCGAAGGACAGGTGGTAGCCACGCACCTTGGCCGTGCCGGACACAGCGATCCTCCATCCCTCGCCGTCCGTGCCGGGACGGCCGAGCGGGAACCAACCGAGGTAGAAGCGGCCGTCCTTCGAGCTGACGTGCACGTCCGCGCGGTCGTCCACAATCAGGTGGAAGTCCTCTGCGGAGAACTGGTCCATCACGAGCGTGGGCTGGCCGGGGCCGAGCTGCCACTCGCGCAGCCGCAGGGCTTCGACGGTGGTGGAGAAACCGGAGTCCACGGGCGCTACGGTCACGGGCAATCACCTCTCTGACCTGGGGTTTGTTGCAAGGTCGTCTACGTTGACATGCTCCCGCCCGCGTTGGCCAGTCATTCCGCGATCTTTCCTGTCTGCCCCCGGCGAACTGCCGTTGCGAGTCATTTCGCGTCGAACTCACGAAGCCCCCTCAAGGAAAGGGGGTGGCCGACCAGGGGCCTGTAGGTGCATGCTGGCCCGTTTCCCATCGTGAGGAGAAGTGCATGGAGATCCGGTCGCTTGAGGAGTTGCGCGCTGCGGATGATCTGTCGCTGGCGTTCAATCCCTACGGGCTCGGCGGCCGTATGAAGCCCGAGGACGCTGCGGAGTTCCAGCAGCGTCAGATCGCCGACTGCGACCTGACGGCGGGTGTCGCGGCCGGAACACGCGACTCCTTCGAGCGGCTGCGCACCGTCTTCGCCTACGGCGTGCTGTGCTACGACGTGTACACCATCGTCGGCGACCAGGCGCTCCTCATCTACGAGCAGGCGTTGCGAGACCGCTTCTTGGAGTGGTGCGCCGGCACCATCACCTTCCGCGTCCCCCAGGCCCCGGACGTCTCCTACACCGTCACGTCGTACGACGACGTCAAGAAGCGCGCAGACAGGATGACGCGACAACGCGCGAAGCTGGTCGTCGCCACCCAGGCCATCGAGTTCAACGGGATGCTGCACGGGCTCCGCCTGTGGGCGCGTACGGCGGGTCTGCTCCGTGGTCGGCGCAGCCGCGCGGTCGAAGAGGCGCTGGCCAGGCTGCGTAACTACGTTGCCCATCCCTCCGGCCACCATGTCGACACCCCCGTCGAGGCGGCCCGAACCGTGCGGGATCTGGCGGAACTGATCAACCAGCTGTGGGGGCAAGCCACTCCCGGTGGGCGCCTGTACCCGGCACCTCTGCGCCGGGAGGTCGCCGTGCTGAGCTGGAACGGTTCCGGGCGGGCTCGGATGGAGCCCGCCGACGCTCTCACCGTCCCCGGCGCCAGGGAAGATCAGGAGGACGACGAGTACCAGCACGTCGTGGTGCGCGCTATCCCCTTCGTACCGGGCAGTCGCTGGGACGATGCTCACTGGGCGGAGTTCGACACCCGCTACGAGACCACGCGGTTCCCGACGGATTATCTGTGGGGGCCGGGCACCCGCGAGGAGGCGCAGGCGTGGCTGGAGCAGGAGCGTCCCGAGGGGGACAGCGTCGACTTCACCGACCGGGTGTTTCTTGTCCAGGACCACGGTCGCCTGCTGCCGCCGATGCGCCCGGCGGTAGCGGCCGGGCTACCCGCCGACGAGCGCCTCGGAGTCTGGCATGCCGTGCGAGCCGACTTTCCCGACGACGCCTTCGCGCACGTCCGAGGCTCCAAAGATCGCAGCGCCGGTCATGCCCGCCACCCCGGTAACTGTCCTGCCTGTTCTGCTGAAGTCCTTGGCTCCGGCTCCTACGATCAAGCCCTTCGCGCTGCTGCAGCCGCTCTCGGACCAATCCAGGCGGTTCGGCTGCCCTCCGTCCGGCTCCCCTTGTCGACCTTCTGGCCCGACCGACCGTGAGCAGTACAACGCGAGTCGCCGTCGGCATGGCCGTGAATGCGCCATGCCGACGGGAGTCAAGCAGGGCGGCGGCCCGCCGCCCTGCGTCAGGAAGGATCCAGAGCCGTGCCAGAGTGATCCGCATGATCCCCGCACACGTCCCCGACGAGCCGCCGCTGACCTACGCCGACAGCTTCGATATACCGGTCCTGTTTCGCAACGGGCCCGCAGATAAGCCCCGGAGGCAGTGGCGGACGGCCAAGCACAAGGCGTGGAGCGGATCGGACGGATTCCCGGCGGCCGACGGCTGGTACGCGCCGACCACCACCTGGCGGGAGATCATCAAGGCCGCCACCGAAGTCGGCCGCGACGTCACCCCGCACCTGCAGAACCAGCCGCGCTACGCACACGGGGAACTCGTTGCCCGGGTCTCCCCGCTGTACGCCTACCTCGGCGCGCATCCCGTGAAGCCCCGGCATCCCGTACCGGGCGCCAAGGGCCGGCGCCTGACCTGGAACCCGGTATACGCGCACGGTACCGAGCTCAGCGCCAGGAATGCCGCCGGCTACCGGCTGGGCATGACGATGACCGAGTGGGCCTGCCGCTCGCTGCTGGGCCTCGGCCAGACCGAGCACCTCGAACTCGGCGGCCCCGTCCCGGCTCTGCACAAGACGTTCAAGGATCCGAAGAGGACGCTGCCCGACCTGTGGGGGCACCACGAGGCGGAGGAGCTGTACTGGCTGATCGAGGCCAAGGGCGGCGACGTGGGTGTCGGCACGCTCCGCAAGGGGTGGGCGCAGCTGGCGGCCGGCAGCAAGGTCCTCGGCGCGTACGCGCACCGCACCGTCCTGGTCGGGGCGTCCGTGCGGCCCGGTGACGACCTCTTCCTGACCATCGACCACGACCTGCACCCCGGCCTGCCGCCGCTCGCCCCCGGCGGGTCCGACGCCGCCGACGAGGCGGCGGGCCCCGGCAACCTGGAAGACCACCTCGGCGGCAGCGACGACGCGCTCATCGGCGCGGCCCGCGCCCAGATGCTCGTCTACCTGGCGCTGCGCTCGGCTCCCGCCTCGCAGTTGCGCACCGTGCCCGTTCCCGCCGACCGCGCTTCCCGTCACCGGCGCTCCGGGCTGACCACGCCTCTGGAAGGCGATGGCCTCACTTTCGCCATGCGGGCCGACGCCCGCAGAGCAGCGACCGGCGCGGAGGAGTACACCCTGCGCGCTGGAATCCGTTCCATGGGCCTCGACGACTTCCTGAGCTGCCGCATCCCCGGAACTGAGGTCCACCTCGGCATGTCCCGGAAGTTGTTCGCCGCCTGCGAGCGCCTCCACGAGGAGGACCTTGCCATCGCCCGGCGCACCCCAGGACTGCGCGCCGAGGACCAGCCGGCCGCCGACCTGGAACTCAGCGACGAAGCCCAGGAAGAACGGCGGCTCACCCAGCGGCGTATCTTCCGCGAACAGCAGGAGGAAGCCCGCCCACGGCTGCGTTATCTACTCCGCGACGCCTACGAGCAGGGTGCGGCGAGCAACTGGAGTGACCTTCTGCGCCGTCCCCGGGAACCGGAACTCGACCTTGTGGGAAACGTGGGTCTCCTCGAATCGGCGACGCCGGAGACATACCTGGCCGTCAGCCGCTCCGACCTGCCCCCCGCCCGCGCCTAGCCCGGCCCCTGGCGTGCCCGCCTCTCTTGGTGGCGAGGCCGGTCATGATGTGCCCATCCGCCAGGAGGCACCGAGTTCCGCGAGGCGCCCTCGAAGGGCGCCGCGCTGTTCCTCGAGGTCCTGCGAGGCGGGCGAGAGGAGATAGACGTTGTCGCGGAAGAGGCGGAACCCGAGGCTCTGCCATCCCTGGGCGATCTTGGTGTTCACGCGGTCCCACTCGGCCTGGTCTGTCAGGCGCTGGCTGCTGAGATCGGTGATGCCGGGTGAGCAGACGATGGCCCGGCAGCCGGCCATGAGCCGGTGGATCACCTCGCAGCCGAGTACGGCAGCCAGTCCGTGCCCGCGCCACGGGGGATCCAGCGTCACCCGGTCCATGACGAGCAGCCCCGAGCCGACATATTCCAGCAGCTCGCTGACCTCGCTGGTGAAGAAGCCCGTCTCGGGATCGAGGAGCACCTGGGCGGTTTCGTACAGCTCCTCGGATTCCTCTTCCATCGCCCGGAACGCATTCCGGCCACGGTCGAGGTGCACCCGGTAGAACGTCATCGACCCCACGGTGGCGTCCTCGACCGTGCACGCGGGGCACTGACCGGTGACGCAGCTACTCGTGGCCGCCGGCCCCTGGCCTCCGTCGTGCACCCGCCGGCGGTGGAGGACAGACACGCTCCATCGCTCCATCGTGTCGGCCTGCGGGGTGTCCCAGAGTTCGTCGTCGTAGGAGATGCGCAGGTACAGGTCGGAGGGATCACCTGGAAGCTGAGGCCGCTTGCTCACTCGGCAAGGTCCTGCACAATGGCTTCAAGGACCGCATCCGAACCCTCGACAGGCGTGGGCATCACGACACCGACCACTGCTCGGTACGCGGCACCGCCCGACAGCAGCGACGGCTCGGGCTTCTTGGTCACGATCCGCAGGATCCCGTGTCCGGGAGCCCCCTCGATCCGGTAGCCGGGTTGGAGGCGAGAGAGCCACCCGTGGTCCACGGCCACCGCTGCGCCCCGTAGCGCGCCGATACGCAGGCCGCGGGTCACCCAGGCCGACCAGGCGACCTCGCTCCAGTCCGCGCCGTCGGCCGGGTCCGGAATGACGTCCGAGAGGTCGGGGTGCTGCTCAGACACCCAGCGCGAGGGCTGCGCCTTGCGGAGGACCCACTGCCCGTCCCGGCCGACCTCGCCAGGGTCGATCCCCGGGGTGAGGCGCATGTCGAGAGCGACGTGGCCGTCGGTGATCCGGTCGCCGTGGACCCAGACCTTGTCCTTATTGACGACCCAGTCGCAGAGCCGCTCCATTGACGCTGTCACTCGTTGTGCTCCCAGGAGAGATCGTTGCTCTTCCACAGTAGGGCGGGGAGCGCGGAAAGCCTCTCTCAGACGACCTTTCCGCCTGCGGCCGACGCCAGAGCCACGCTCCGGGCGAACGGCCCCGCGTGACCATCGCACGCGTAGAAGCGGCGGCCGTCATCGGGGCCGGCGCAGGGCTCGAACCACAGCACGGCGGTATGCCTGCATGAGTGGTGGTCACAGTCGTGGGGGTCGGTTATGAGATCCGCCAATCCCATCAGCGCGTGAGGCATGTGTGGAGGCTAGCCGCCGACCGTCACGTGCGGCATTGCGGGTCGGGCGCGAGCGTGATGGTCATCCAGGGCGCCGCCTCCTCGCGGTAGCTGTGTCCGACCGGGGCCAGTTCGGCGCTGCGGGTGAGGCTGAAGATCGTCACCATGATCATGTCCGAGCCGTCGGCGACGGAGGTGAGCTGGGTGCGGCAACGGCGGCAGGATCCTCGGTGAAGAGTCGGCCAAGTGGAGAAGTAGGCCGGCTCTCCTGCCGGGCCCGTCCACTTCAGGGCGTCCCTGTGGAAACCGACCCATGCCATCGCCGGAGAACCGGACAGGCGCGTGCAATGCTCGCACGAGCACAAGTGGGGATCGTCCGGGATGCCGGACGCCTCGTACGCGTGATCGCCGCACTGGCAACGCCCAGCCCACAGGTCTGGGACGACG
Organism: Streptomyces sp. NPDC001027; assembly: GCF_040299045.1. NCBI lineage: Bacteria > Bacillati > Actinomycetota > Actinomycetes > Kitasatosporales > Streptomycetaceae > Streptomyces > Streptomyces sp. NPDC001027. The sequence goes on along the minus strand of NZ_JBEPBI010000004.1, from coordinate 105,678 downwards.
ATTCGCTCGGTCACAGGGACGGCTCCTTTGGTCCGGGGAAGCTGATACCGGCGGCAGTGTGCCGCACCCAGGCGGCATCGCGCTGGCGTTCGACACCAGTCAGCCCCAACGGGATGGCGAGTCCACTCTTGAAGGCGAATCCGTACGAGTCTTCATGGCTCGGCGTCGCTCTACGCAAGGGCCACGCGTGTGCGGCGGGTGGCGCCCCGCCTCCGTTCGCATCGGACACGCGCCCATGACAAAGCCCCCGGAATCAGTGGGCGAATTCCAGGGGCTTTGCGAAGTACCGCGGGTGGGGTCAGCTCGTGGAGGAGCCGTCGTCGGTGGTGTTGTCCGTGCGTCGGCGACGGGCCGCGAAGAGAGCGCCTCCGCCAGCGACGATCAGGACTCCGGCGCCGCCGATCAGCCACGGGGTGGCGTCGGCTCCGGTGTGCGCGAGCGAGCCGGAGGGAGCGGGCGACGCGGTCTCGTTGGAGGTCGGAGTACCCGAGGCAGACGGTGCCGGGGTGTCCTCGTCCTTGCCGGGCTGGTCCGGGGAGGACTTGTCGCTCGGCTTCTCGGTGGGCTTGTCTGTCGGCTTCTCCGAGGGCGGCGGGGTGGTGGCGGTCTTGGCGTTGGTGACGGTCACGGTCACGGGATCGCCCGGCTTGGCCTTGAACGCCTTCGAGGGCTTGTAGATGTTGTAGCCGGCAGGTGCCTTCACCTGCTTGACCCAGAAGTCCGTGCCGGTACGGGAGTTGATGGGCAGCTTGCCGCTGGCCGTTCCGTCGGCGCCGGTGGTCAGCGTCAGGATGGTCGTGTCGCCGCTGCCGATGTTGACCCTGGATCCGGCCAGCAGCTTTCCGGTCTTGTCGTCCTTGCCTTTCAGCAGGACCGAGGCGGCCTTGAACGGGTCGACGATCGTGAGCCGGGTGGCGGTGCCCGGGGTGACGATGACGTCCTGGTCATCGGCGGTGTCGTGAAGGCTGCTGCCGCTGGAGATTTCTTTGAGGCGGTAGACGCCCGGCGCGAGGTCGGAGAAGGTCAGCTTCCCCTGTGCGTCGGTCTTGCCGCGTCCGGCTTCTTGGCCGGCGGAGTCGAGCAGGAGGAACGTGGCGCCGGGGAGCGCGTCCCCGGCCGGGTCCTTGGTGGTGATCTCGACGCTGCCCGCGTCCGGGGCCGGTGTCTCGGCGGAGGCCGAGGGGGTCGGTTCGGAGGGCTGGGCGCTCGCGGCCGGCGCCCAGGTGAGGGTGCCGGTCACCGCGACGGCGACGGCGGCGGATCGGACGAAGCGTGCGTGCACGAGGGGAGGACTCCTTGGATCAGAGGGTGGGGAAGGTCAGCGGGTTCGGCCAGCAACTGGGGCGGGAGGTGGCGGGGCGACAGGTGTGTTGCCGTGAGGCTGCTTGGGTGTCGTGGTGGCGATGTAGAGGGCGCTGCGGGTGTGGACGGGGACGTCCTGGACGGTGCGGTGCAGTGGCTCGGTGGAGATCAGCGAGGTGGTGAAGGCCGTGACGAGCGTGGTGGGCGTGCCGAACGAGAAGCGGGCCGTCCAGTGCGGCTCGCTGGGGTATCCGCCCCAGGCCCGCCAGGCCGGCCCGTTGGAGTCGCTGATGGCGTAGCGGTGGCGTACGACGCCGAGTCCTTCCGGGGTGAGGAACGTCTGTGTGCCGTCGGTCTTGACGTCGTGGCTCCACCCGCGGGTGAGCAGCGGCACGTACGCCTCGTGCGGTGCCGTCTCGTCCCGGAACAGCCGGTCGTGGTCGCTGTGCCGGTCTTCGAGGTAGAGGTCGAGCAGTTCGGTGTGGACGTCGTGCAGCAGCTCGACGGGGGTAGTGGCATCGAAGGTGATCCGCCAGGCCGGCGGGGTGAACGGGGCCCGGTGCGCGCTGACGGTCCACGTGCCCTTGCCGCGCTGGTCGGGCTGGGGGTCGTAGGTGGTCTGCAGTCGCAGGCACGGGCTGAAAGCAGCGGCCGTGCCGTCGTCGGTCCGGGCGAACGGCCAGCCCTCGTCGTAGGGGAGGGCCCATGCGGTCCGCGGGTCGACGGCGCCGGGCCCGGCGAGGTGGCGGGGAAGGACCTGCACGGTCTGGGCCGGGTCGAGGTTTTCGAAGGGGTGGGTCATCACGGGCAGGGCTCCTGCTGGAAGGGTGCGGAACGCCGGGGCTCGCGGCGGGGGCGCGGCTCAGCGGGCGCGGGCGCCACTGCGGGTGACCGGCATGGCGGGAGACGTGTGCGCGGTCCGGCCTGCGGCGCGGCTCGGCTCGGACGCGGTCCAGGCGCCGGGGAACCAGACGGCGGTGTACTGCTCGATGGCGTCGCGCAGCCCGGTGGTGACGGCTCCCTCCCACGGGGGTCGGCCGGGGCGGTGGTACGTGTCGAAGGTGCCGTGCTGCTTGGTGTTCGGCCGGGTGTTGGTCGCTTCGTCGCGGCGGTGGAACGTGCCGTGGTCGAGGAAGCTGAGGGCGACGGCGTCAATCTCGCCGCGTTCCGGGTGGACGACCGCCAGACGCAGACCGCCGTAGGTGTCCGCGTGGATGGTGCGGGTGAAATCGATGCGCAGCCGCAGCGGTACGCCGGGGACGGGAGCGGCGAAGTACGTGTTGCCCGCGACCGTGCTGTCGTGGAAGGGGAGGCACAACTCGGCGAAGAACTCAGGGGCCTGCAGGGACAAGAGGGGAGTCTCCGGTAGGGGGCGGGCTGGTCCTACCGGCGTGGACCGGGCAGGGCCGGTCGGCTGGTGGTGCTCCAGCGCGGGACGCTGGCCGCGGGGAGCGCGGCCGGGCGGCGGGACGCGACGGCCCGCTGCACGTCGAGCGGGGTGGGGGCCGGCGGTCCGGGCGGAAGGATCGGGGTGAGCTGGGCCATGCCCTTGATGTAGCTGAAGGTCTCCTCGCGCCACCGGGGCAGCGGCGCCGGATCGGCGACGCACGCGGTGACGGCGGTGAGCAGGGCGACGGGCGTGTCGGTGCTGGCCGTGGCGTACCAGACGGGCCGGTCGATGGACTTGCCCGCCCACAGCTGCCACCGGGCGTCGCGTGTGGTCAGTTCGGTTTCCGGATCGAGGTCGCCGGTGGTGAACTCCAGGCCGGCGTGTCCGTCCGGGGCCTGGACCGCGAAGACGCCCCAGCGCGGACGGTCGATCTCCCAGCCCTGTTTCAGGAGCGGGACGACGGCGAGGAAGGGGTCGTGCTCGTCGGTCCCGGAGACCGGCCGGGCGAGGTAGGTGTCCGGACCCTGCTCGTACGCCGTGGCGAGGACGGTGGTGAACGCCTGGACGAACTCGGTGGGGACGCGGTCGTTGAAACAGACGCCCCACGCTGGCGGGCCGAATGAGTCCTTGTAGGCGTTGATACGCCACAGCCCGTCGTCCTCACCCTCGGGCAGGTAGCCCAGGCGAACGCGCCGGTCGGGAGCGCTCAGGTACACGTTGGAGTCCTCGTCGTACCGAAGGTCCCAGCCGAGGTCGAGCAGCGGGGCGAGAGCGGGGTCGCCAGTCCCGGTGGTGGAGGCGAGATGGCGTGGGGAGACGTAGACGTCGCCGTCGATCTCTTTGGTGTCGGGCACGAAAGTCCAGGGGGTCGGGGCGGTGGTGGGTGGCCCGGCATGAGTGTCAGGCACAGAGGTTGCTGACCGGGGCGGACAGCAACTGCTCTTCCAGATCTGTGGGTTGCCCGGTGTAGTGCAGGGTGCGCAGGCCCAGTTCGGCGGCGGCCTGGCAGTTGTCTTCGCGGTCGTCGACGAACAGCACGCGTGCTGGGTCGGCGATGCCGGTGGCGGCCAGGGCGTGTTCGTACGCGGCCGGGTCGGGTTTGCACCGGCCGATGCGGGCGGAGTACAGGGCGTCGTCCATCAGCTCGCGCCGCCATTCGGTGGCGTCCAGGACGTTGCTGAGGTGGGCCGGGGCGTTGGAGAGCAGCACCGTAGGCAGCCGCCTTGCGGCCCGGGCGCGGTACAGGATGTCGAGGACGCGCGGGTCGGTGCGGGTCCACATGGCGGTGTCGGCATCGCGCAGGGTGCGCAGCCACCGCGGGCCGGGGTGGTGTCCGAGCACCTTGGCCCAGTAGGCCAGATCGCTCAGTTCCCCTGCGTCGTACGCGTTGCGGGGAGCCCAGAAGGCGTCCTGGAAAGAGGGGAGATGCCGGTCGGGCCACTCGGCGAGGTCGGCGAGACGGGTCCACATAGCGGTGCCGGGTTGCAGGCCCGGAACCCCGTTGTAGTCGAGGATCAGGGCGTCCACGCCGTTCGGGGAGACAGATGTGCGGGTCAAGGGGTGAGTTTCTCCAGGGCTTTGGGGGCGAGGGCGGCGACTGCGCCAGCGAGGAGGGCGGGCAGCAGCAGTGCAATCGGCAGAGCAGTGACGGTGGCGAGGGCACCGATCAGGGCGGGGCCCGCGAGCAGGCCGACGTAGCCGGTGACCGCGACGGTGGCGACCGCGCGGGGGCCGCCGACGCCGGCGGCGGTGATCAGGCTGGGGATCGTGACGGACAGCCCCAGGCCGAAGGCCGTCCAGCCGAGCAGGGCGAAGGCGATGGTGGAGCCGGCCAGTCCGGTGGCGAGGCCGAGCGCGGCCAGCGCGGCACCAGTGCGGACGACGGTGGGAGCGCCGAAGCGGGCGGTGAGCCGGTCTCCGGCGAGACGGCCTGCGGCCATGGCGGCGCTGTAGAGGCCGTACGCCGCGGCGCTGGTCGCGGCCGTCGCGCCGAGGTCATGCAGGTGGACAGCCGCCCAGTCGGCGGCAGCTCCTTCGCCCAGCAGCGTGGCAGCAGCAAGCGCACCGAGCAGCCACAATCGGCGCCGGGACAACCCCCTCTGCCCGTCCGAGCCCAGTGCACCACCGTGGTGGACGGGCTCCAGTGCAGGGCTGGCGACGGTGCGGGTGAGCCGCGTGGTCGCGCCTGCCGCCGCAGCGGCGCAGGCTGCCACCGCGGCGAACAGAACGGTGTGTGAGGTGTGAGCGGTGGCCGCGGCCAGCGCGGCACCGAGGAGGGCGCCGAGGCTGTAACCCGCGTGCAGCCGGCCCATGATGGGGCTGCCGTGAGCGTCCTGGCAGCGGACCGCCGCGGAATTGGCCGCGACGTCAAGGACGCCGTGCGCGACGCCGAAGACGAACGCCGCCGCCAGGAGGCTCTCCAGACTGCGACAGAACCCGAGGAGGGCAAGACAGGCGGCGAGGGCAACGGCACCGCCGGTCAGCAGCACGGGCAGACGGGCCGGGCTGGCGAGGCGTCCGCCCGCCTGGAGTCCGCCGACCATGCCGAAGGCGGCGGCCAGCAGGACCAGGGCAAGCCCAGCGGTACTCACCTCGGCGGCGTTCTGAACTGCGGGCATGCGCGCGCCCCAGACGGCCATCACCACACCCAGGCCGGCGAAGTACCCGGTCAGCAGGCGACGGCTGCGCACCAGCTCGGGCGCCGCGGTCTGCCTCACGCGGCATGCTCCCCGGTAGTCAGGGCCGCCGGCGGGACCGGGGCAACCTGGACGTCGAGGTTGCGGTACACCTCCTGGGCGCGAGCTTCGGCAACGGCGGCGGTCAGCCCGGTGGTGATCAGAAAGCCGATACGGGCGGTGTACAGATCGCCGCCGTCCTGTGGCAGTACGAGCTGGTCGCCGGTCTGTCGCTGGAAGCGCACGCGCTCCACTCCCCCGGTGGGCTTCGTGACCCGGCGGGCGGTGAGGGTGCCGGAGTAGGCGGGGTAGATGAAACGGATCGCTGCCCCCTGGTGGCGGGTGGGTGTCCGGTCGGGGGCACGTCCGCAGGCGATGTCGGCGGCGGCCCGCGCGAGGTCGACGCCGGTGGCTAGGCGGACGAGGTGGCCGATCATGTCGCCGCCCAGGCGTGCGTTGACCTCGATCAGCCGGGGCCGGCCGCCGACCAGGCGTATCTCGACGTGCTGCACGCCGTCGGTGATTCCCAGGGCCTTGATGGCAGCAGCGGCGGTCGGTGCGACCTTCGCGAGGAGCGGATCGGCGGCGTCGACGGTGTGCCCGGTCTCGTCGAAGTAGGGTGCGGGGCCCAAGTTCTTGCGGGTCACGGCGACGGCGGTGGTGGTGCCGCGGTGGGTGACGCATTCGACGGAGACTTCGGGACCGTCGAGGTACTCCTCGACCAGGACGCCGCTGTCCTCGCGGCTCCGGCTTGCTCCGACAGAGGCGAACTCGAAGGCTGCGGGCAGCTCTTCGGGCCGGTCGATGCGGATCACGCCGATGCTGCCGGCCGCTGCGGCGGGCTTGATGACGGCGGGGAAGCCGAGGGTCCTCGTCGCCAGTTCAGCCTCCCGCAGGGTCCGTGCCTTCATCGAGGCGGCCGACGGCACTCCGTGGCGGGCAAACAGCGTGCGGGCGGTGGCCTTGTTGCGGCAGGCCCGCATCACCTCGACGGAGTTCGCGGCCAGACCGAGCGCGCGGGCAAGGCGGGCGGTGGGGACGAGGTTCCATTCGTCCCAGGTGACGACGCCGGCAAGGTCGTGTCGTTCCGCCAGAGCCCGGCCGGCGGAGAGGAGCGCGGTGGTGTCGTTCAGATCGGCTACGGCGTGGTCGACGATGTGCGGCTTCTCCCACGAGGGCTCGGCGCCGGTCAGCAGGACGATGTCGTACGCGGCGGCCACCTGCTCAAGGCAGTAGCCGCGATCCGCCTCATCGCCCGGAGAGACGACGAGTACGAGGGGGCGAGCGGACAAGAAGGGGTTCTCCGAGTCGGTAGGCGGCAGGACGAGGGAAGAGCTAGGGGTGTCTCAGGCGGCGCGGCGGCGGCGCAGCTCGAACACGCCGGCCCAGTGAGGGTGGTCGTCGATCAGTCGGCGGGCGTAGAGGGCGGTGAAGTTGTTGTTCAGCCCGGCGACGCCGTACGGGAGTTGGCGGCGCAGGTCTTCGAAGAGGTCCTTCAAGCTGACCCGTGTGGCGCCGGCGGCCATGCGGCGGGCGGCCATGCGTTCCAGAGCGCGGTAGACGTGCGGGTTGTGCGCGTCGAAGGCGTTGAACTGTTCGGTGATGGTGCGACCGCTCACGCGGTGCGTCCCGAGGACGGCGGTGGGCATGAGGTTCTCCACAGGCTGGGGGCGCAGCAGGGTCAGGTGCGCAGGGCGGGATCGGTGCGCAGGCGGGCGAAGGCGCAGAACAGGCCGAGGGCCTGCAGGGCGGCGCAGACGGTGATGACATGGCCCAGAGCGTCGGGCGGGGTGAGCGCGGTGAGCACGCCGGCGACGGGGAAGGGCAGCAGGAGGATGAGGATGGTCGCCGACAGGGTGCTGCCGAACTTCTCCGCTGGGATCAGGCGGGAGCGCAGGGTGCGCAGGACGACCGTCATGCCGCCGTCTGCCGCCATGAGGACCGCGACCAGGGCCAGGTAGGACAGGTAGTCGGGGGCCTGGGCGGCGGCGAGACAGGCGAGCGAGGCGAGGGCGGCGCAGGCTGCGCCGACCGGCCACAGGCCCAGGCGGTCGATCGCGAACCGGCAGATGGTGACGGCCAAGAGGGTGGCCGCCGCGGCGGCGGACCAGACGAGGCCGACGGCAGTGGTGGACTGCCCGAAGTGCTGGACGACGATCACGGGACCGGCCGCTTGGAAAAGTCCGGTGGCCAGGTTGGACAGGGTCAGCCCGGTCACGAGCCAGCCGAGCGCGGGAAGCGAGCGGATGGTGCGCCACCCGGTAAGGAGTCCGGCGCCGGACTGCCCCTTCGGCGCGCGGGCCGGGGCGACGGGCGAGGGGGGTGTACGCAGGGCGAGCAGCGCGGCGAGAAGGGAGAGCACGGTGATCACCGCGAGCATTGGCGGCGGCCCGGCGAGCAGGAGTACCCCTGCGAGCGCCGGGCCGGCCAGGGTCGAGGTCTGGTCGATGCCGAGCAAGACGGCCTGGACGCGGTGGGCCTGCCTTCCTGCTCGGCGGCCGGCGGCAGCGCCCGCCGTCTCGGCCGCGATGTAACTGAACTCGGTGAGCACGCCGGTCGTCGCCGCGAGCACCATCACGGTCGCCGTCGCCGCGGTGCCGGACGGGTGGTAGTGGAGAAGGACCGCGCCGGCGGCGAGGGCCAGCGCGCGCCCTAGGGAGGCGAGGTGGAAGACGACGCCCGCCCCGTGCCGGTCGACGATCGATCCGGCCCACCCGAACGCCGCCAGCCGCGGGAGCCACTCCAGGGCGAACGCGGCCCCCGTCAGCGCGGCGGAGCGCGTGGTGGCCAGGACCAGCAGTGGGATGCCGTAGGTGGACATCGCGAACGCGAGAGCGTCCGCCGTGCGCGGCAGGTAGATGCTGCGCATCAGCCCGTCGGTGTGGCGTGCATGCCGGGGCATGACAGCAGCGCTCACGCGACCGGCTCGGGCTCGGACACCCGGGTGACCTGGGGGTTGCCGGCCAGCCACTGGATCAGGAAAGCGCGGGGACGGGCAAGGTCCGCCTCAGCCTCGTCGTTGGGCAGCCGCGCGGCGGACGGCCGCGGGAGGCCGTCGGCGCGCTCGGTCGCGAGCGAGGGCGCCAGGAGGTCGAGGACGTGGCGGATGCGGCTGGTGAACTCGCAGACCGGTGCCGGATATGCGTGGCGTCGGGCCCAGCGCGCAGCCGCGTCGTACAGGTCGGCCAACCCCGAGCCCGACTCGGTGAGTTCCAGGCCGGTGCCGGGTGCGGTCCGGACGAGGCCGTGGGCGCGGGCGGTCTCAGTAGCGCGGCGCAGTTGGTGCGAGGAGAGGTCGGTGAGGGTGCCGGCCAGCCGCCTGGGCGGTATCGCCCCGTTGTCGTCGATCTCGGTGATCAGGCGGATCAAGGGGCGCGAGGCCAGCAGCTCAACCGCGTTGCTCACTTCGGCAGGGGTGTAGGGGGTGGTCATCGGCGCGGGCCTCCCGCCGGGATGGCCGCCTGCGGGCGGGCGGGTGTGGCGTGGGAGAAGAGATCGCGGTTGTGCCACGCCGGGGAGGACTCACCCGTCCGGGCCTGTGGGAGGGTTGCGGGGGCTGGCCGGGACTGGCTGCTGACCCACGGCCTCGGCGCGGGCTTCGCCTGCGGGTGCCCCCAGACCGGGTGGTGGGCCGCCTGGTTGAGGGGCTGTCCGGCGGACCACGCGGACAGGGCGCCGAGAACGGGGCTCAGGCCGTCGCCTGCCGGGGACAGCCGGTAGGGCCGTCCGAGGCCCTCGGTGTCGACCAGGCCGTCGGCGACGAGCTGTCGCAGCGGCGGGTACACGTTGGTCCCGTCGCTGCTGGGCATCACGATCCGGGCCAGGGCCCGTCCGCTGACCTCGCCACGGGACTTGAGGACCCACAGGATGGCGGCGGCGTGGCGCCGGGTGAGCAGGGTGAGGCTGTCCTCGATCTGCTCGATCGTGGGGAGCGGGCGGTCAGCCTTCTCCAGGTGCTCCTCGGCCCAGGTGACGATCATCGGCAGGACCGGCAGCAGGGCGGCCCCACGGTCGGTGTGGCCGTAGGTCACATGCCGTGCGCTGTGTTCGGTGCGCTCGACGAGCCCGGCGTCGCACAGAGACTTGAGCTTCGGGTGGAGCTGGCCGTTCTGCAGCCAGGACACCTTGGCCGCCAGCTCCGTGTAGCGCAGCGGCGGGCCGGAGAGTGCCAGCAGGATCCTCACGTTCCAGCGCGGGGTGATCATGGCGAGGGCCTCGGTGACCCGGGCGATGTCGGCGTCGGTGTCGGGAGGCAGCGCGGTGATGGCCAAGGGGAGGAACTCCTGGGTGAGTAAAGGGAAATCGCCTGTGGATCAGCGGCTGGGTGCTGTGCTCTGGGCCGGAAGGGGCGGAGCCGGAACGGGCGGCGAGGGAGTCGGCGGGGACGGTGCCGGGGCCGGGATGCGGGCGAGGCTCTGCAGAACGGCGGCGACCGACTTGGCTTGGACGTCGCGGACTGCGACTGCCTCGGCGAGTCGGCGGGAGCCGTCGAGAAGGTGGGAGACCTCGTGCCGGCCGATCTGCCGCTCGGGGTGGATGAGCTGGGCGAGGTGTTCGCGGTGGATGTCGATGCTGCGCTCGGCGAGGGCGAGGTCGTCGTGCATGCAGAGCAGGGCGGAGAGCATGCCGGGCGGCTGGTCCTGGGCGTGGGCTTCGAGGTCGGCGAGCGGTGCGCCGTAGAGGTCCTCGATCCGTCCGGCTATCTCGGTGGACGTGGGGTGAGACAAGCGGGGGCTTTCACGGTCGGCGGGTCCGGGCCACCCCGGCACGCTGAGGTGCCGGGGCGGCGGACGGGGGCAGGGCTGCGGTGACCCTGAGTTGTGCCGTACGGACGGGACGGGCCCGCTGGTCGGGCGGAGGCATGGTGCGCAGCAGCTCGCCGAGGGCGACGCGGTAGCCGTCGCGGGCATCCAGCGCCGCCTCCAGCCACTGCGCGTCGAAGCGGAGCTTGTCCGCCGACAGCTCGCCCATGTCGCGGTCCGGATCCATGTCCGCGTGCACGCGGTCACGGACGCGGGCGACCTGCTCCTCGGTCAAAGCCAGGAAGGAGCGCAGTTCCAGGGCACGGGCGAGGACGGGCGAGGCATCGTGGCCGACAGCCGCCTCATGCAGCTCCGGGACCGGCTTCCCGAAAACCTTCTGCAGGTCGCCGTCCATGGTGCTGGCCTTGACCCGGCTCAACGGACGGGCCTTCCCGCCCGCCACGCCGACGCCGGCGCGGGCGTGCCCGCGGGTCGGTGGGGAGCACTGGTCTGCACCGCGGGCCCGGTTCGGGGGCGAAGGCGGGCGAGGCGTTCGGCGGCGAGGTCCTTCTTGCCCGGAGCGTCCGGGTCGAGGAGCCAGCGCACGACCATGGCCCGGCCGTCGCGTGCGGTGACGGCGGCGTTCACGCGGTGGGCGAGGCCCATCGTCGGGTCGTCGACCTCGCTGGGCTGGGTTTCCAGCGCGGCGAGGAGGTCGTCCTCCGCGCGGTCGAGCACCAACTGGGCCTCGACGAGAAGGCCGTGCCACCTGACGACCTCGGTGGCGTCAGGATGCGCGGTCGGCGCGGCGGCGACTGCGGCCTTCAACTGGTCCATGTCCATGGCGAAGCGCGCTTCGATCCGTTCGGTGAGCACGCCCACGACATCCTCGGCGTCATCGGATATGCCGTCGGACAAAAGAGAAACTCCTGTTCTGGAAAGACCGGTGCCTGGGGGAATACGAGGGGCGGCCGTACCCGGCGGCTCAGCCGCTTACGGGCACCTGCTGAATACCTGTCAGTCCAGGCACATACGGGTGTCGCGGTAGACGTACGTGCCGGAGACCCAGCCCTTGACGCCGGTCGACTTGTCCGTGATGTAGAGCCAGTTGCCGCTCTTCTTGTGGACGGTGAACTTGTGGCTCTTGTAGAGCACTCCGACCGCGGTGGACTTCGTGGTGGCCTTGGACCGGATGGTCACAGCCGACGCGTGGACCTTGTACGGCAGCGGCGGGAGGTCCGGGCAGGACGTCACCATGCTCGTGGCCGTCGCGGCAGCGGCGGCGGGGGCCGCGCTCGCAGGCGTAGTGGACAGCATCGGCAGAGCGATTACTCCGAGCATCGCCGCGGATATGGCAATTCGGGTGGAGCGCATGCGGAAGAAACCTCCGTGAAGGCATAGGGATTGCGTGGAATGGCGCCGCGGGAGTTGTCCCGGCGGCTGTATAAGAGTCCGGAGAATCGCCGGTTTGGCTAACCGGCGATCGTCGGCTATGTTGCGCCGCCCGCGTCGGACCTGGCGCTCAGCGCGAACGGCCGGGCGGGCGCGGAGCAGGGGCCTTTGCCACACCGGCCGGGCGGCTGGCTGCGGCCGTCGGGCGGACCGGCGGGAGGGGACCGGCCTCGCCGGTAAGCCGGTCCTCGCACCACTGCAGGGCCTCGCCCACCGTGTCGAAGCCACCTTCGCGCAGGGTGTGCGTCCACGCGTCGGTGTCGACCTCCTCGACTACGACGCGGAACGGGCTGGGAGCTCGCTCGTCCAGGGCGCGCAGTGCCACGACGGTGACCATGTCGTCCGGGTCGTCGCCGGTGTAGGAGTAGCCCATGGCGTAGTGGTCGCCGTCGCCCGCGAGGCGCCGCTCCAGCGCACGAGTCGCCTCGTCCGCCGGCGGTGGCCCCAGCTCGGGATCGAGGCCGATGGCGTTCTGCGGGCAGCCGCGGTGGATAAGCCAGGACTGCGCCATCGCGGGCAGCGGCATAGCGGCCTGCTCGAAGGTGAACGTCCGCTTCTCGCGGTCACGTTCCAGATGCACAGCGAGCAGCTGCGCCATACCAGGGTGTCCCCACGTGGCGGTGCGGTCGAACAGGACGTAGAAGCTGTGCGCGCCGTTGGGAGTGTGGTGTGCGGCGAGAGGAACGAGCATGTCCTCGTGGACGGCGACCTTGCGGTAGAAGTCGAGGTAGATCTCCTCATCGGCATCGAAGTCGTCCAGTTCGAAGTCGACTTGGGGGATGGGCTTCCGGGCCGGCGCCGGTTCGGTAGGAGTCAACAAGGGCCTTTCGGTGGAGTTCAGCGCCGCTGCACCGGGGTGGACGGCGACGTGCCGGCGCGAGCCGGCAACGTGGGCGCCCGTGTCGTGGGGGTCCGACGGGCGGCGAACAGCGCGGCGCGTCCGACGTCGGTGAGTGCGACCGGCTGGCCGGCGTGCACGGGATGGCCGGTATCCCTCACGACCAGGCCAGCGTCCTCCAGCCGCTGCAGCTTGGCGTGTGGGATTCGGGTACCAGAGGCGGCTGTGACGGACATCCGGCCGGTCAGCAGGTGTTCGTAGAGCTTGGCGCCGCCTGCAATAGCGAGCAGCGCGGCCTGGTCGTCCGTCGAGAGCGGCTTCGCATCGGCCGCCAAGGCCGCTGCGGCAGCCTCGATGGGCTCCAGGGCGGCGAGCACCTTCCCGGCGGCGGCGTCCCGCGCGCGGGTGGCATCCTCCAACTGGTCCACGGTGCGGTTGATGCGCGTGAACAGGGCGTCGTCGACGTCGAACGCGCCGCTGGAAAGACGGTGGAGGAGACGGAGGTAGAAGGTAACGCCGGTCTGAGTCCTGGCCAGCTCGCGGTGCCGGTCGACCAGGTGGGCGTGTGGCTCGTCGAGGATGCCGCGGTCGCGGTAGGCCCACAGGGTGTCGATGTCGTGGCCAGTGGCGGCTTCGAGGCGGTGGTCGAGCGGGGAGACCGCACGCCGGGCTGGCGTCGGCGCGGGTTCAGGGGGCATAGGCGAGGTTCCGTGCGTTCAGCGGGTGTGATGCGCGGGGTTGTGTGCGGGACGGAGCAGACCCGGCAGTGCGGTGGGCGGTGGACCGGGCCGGGGCACCGGAGTGCGGGTGGTCAGCTGCGGGGAGCGCGAACGTGCCGCGTGGGTGCGGGCACTCAGCGGCCGGCGGGTCATCCCCAGGCGGCGGCCGACCTCGTCGTAGACGTCGTTGCCCGCCCGCGGCCGGATGGCGACGACGTGGATGTCCTTCTGGTGCGCGGACTCCGCGGGCGCCGGGCGGACGCCGTAGACGACGCGCCAGTCCTTGCGCGAGTCCACGAACAGCTTCCGGAATCCCTCCAGGTCACCGTCGAGACGTAGCCCGAAACGCTGCGCGTTCACGACTTCCTGCAGGTAGGCGAGGGTGAGGTCGCGGATATCGCTGGGGGCTTGGAGGAGATCGGTCAGCGCGCGGGGGTCGAAGCTCAGTCCGAAGGCGGGCTGCCCCTGTCCCGCGGTCATGACGTCGGCTCGTCCGGCTCGGCGGGCCCGCCGGCTTCCGCCGTGGCCAGCGTCTCCGTGCGTACGGACGGCGGCGGGCCGGGCAGAAGACGATGCGCGGGCCGGTCGGGAGAGGTCATGCAGGCCGACAGCGGCCCGCCCGGTGCGCGGATCGCCGCAAGGGCGTGGGTGAGGAAGTCCCGGTGCCACACGAACAGGCCGCTCAATCCGGCTTCAGGGTCCTTGTGTTGCTGGTAGGCGAGCCACAGGGAGTGGAGCCAGGCCACGACGTCGTCGTGCTCCTGCCACTGCAGGCACCAGGGCGCTGCGGTGGTGACCTCCGCCCCGTAGACCGGGAGGAAGAAGTCGTCGATCCAGTCCGACAAGGCGTCGAGTTCATCTTCGCGTTCCTCCCCGTCGAGTTCCAGAATCGGGCGGGGCTCCGGCGCAGCGGCGGCAGGCGGCCCGCCGAGCCCCGGCATGCCGAACGCGGCGAACGGCGATCCGCTCGGCGCTGGGGCGGACGCGAGGTGGTCGAGTTGCTGCGCCTGTTGCGCCGACTGCTCCATGAGCCGTCGGACGCTCGCCTCGATTCCTTCCAGCTGCGGATCGGGAATGCGTACCGGCTCCAACTCCCCATCGTCAGGGGGTTTTATGAGTTCGGGCATGAAGAAGTTCGACCTCCTACGAGACGCGGAATGTGAGGAAGACGGAAGCGGCGATGCTCGGACCGGCCAGCGAGTTGCAAGTCCGCTTCGTCGGATTGCCGGCCAGGGCGCCAGTCGCCTTGGCGGGAAGCACGCTCGCGGCTCAGACGGTGAGAATCACGTCGTCTTGCGTGAGGGTCTCGCGGATCGTTTCGGTGAGCCGGTCATTCGCGATCGACGCGTAGTGCTCGGTCTTCTCCACGCCGATGAAGTCCCTGCCTTCCAGCAGAGCGGCCACCCCGGTGGAGCCGGAGCCGGCGCAGAAGTCGAGCACCGTGCCGCCCTCGGGGCTGATCTTGACCAGCTCGCGCATCACCTCGACGGGCTTCTGCGTGATGTGCTGCCGATTCGCCCCCGAGGGCTGCGAGGCCGAGTACAGGCCGGGCAGATAGACGGGGTTCCGGGAACCGTCGATCGCTCCCTTCGACGCCCAGACGATGAATTCACAGTTCTGGGTGAACCGGCCCTTCTGGGGCCGTGCCTGTGGCTTGTGCCAGGCCAGTACCCCGCGCCACAGCCACCCGGCCGCCTGGATCGCGTCCGTCGTGATCGGGAGCTGACGCCAGTCGGTGAACAGCAGCGCGGTGCCACCGCTGCGGGTGAGGCGGTGGGCTTCGGTCATGATCTGCGTCAGCCAGAACCCGTAGCTGCGCTGGTCCATGTTCTCACCGGTGAAGTCCGGCAAGGCGTGCTGGGCGTCGGCGGAGGTGTACTTCTGCTTCGCGGAGCGGGTGGTGCGCTCCTTCGCGGTCCTACCGCCCGAGTTGTACGGCGGATCGGTAATGACGGAGTCGACGCAGCCGTCCGGAAGGCCGGCGAGAACACTGAGAGCGTCGCCCTGGTGCAGGGAAAAAGGCAAAGAGGAACCCCTATTCGGGTGCGGAATCGCGGAGAGAACTAACCGCCTCGCACAGAAATCCTCGCGGGCCGGGAGTGGGCATACAGAAGCCCAGGGCCGCAGACCGAGGAGGGCGAGGGGGGAGTCCAAAAACTGTAGAGGCGAAACCGCCGACGACCAAGAAGTGCATTGCTGAGGTGCCGGATTCCGGTACCTCACGCCAACTTTTTGGTCAACCGCCGATCCGCGCCTACTGTTTTTGAACCGCCCGGCGCACACCGCCGCTGGCTACTCCCCACCCCACCTCACGGAGGTACCCCCTGCCCCGGCACACCTAGCTCACCGCCCGGCCACGCGGAGCGAGCGGCAACTCGCCCCCACCGGCCCGCCTTGATCGCCCGCCCCGGCCGCCGCGCCCTTCCCATCACGCCTCGCGCACGCGGCACGCCGGACACTGCACCCCGAAGGACACGCTCATGACGTCCCGCTACCCACCCACGCCCGAAAGCGCTGACCGGCGAGCGATCCGCTCCGGTTGAAGGCGCTCGCCGCCAGCATCGGCGTCGTCTTCCTCTCCCCGATCCTGATCGCCGGCACCGGCATGATGCTGGCCTCCTCCGCCGACGCCGTGCAGAGCAGCGGCTCCTTCAGCAACTGCCTGACCGACATCGACACCGACGAGGTCGCCGATCAGGTCACCAAGATCCTCGACGGCGCGTCCGGCAAGAACGTCCACATCGAGGGCCTGGACCTGCCGGCCGAACAAGTCCCCAACGCGGCGACGATCGTGGCCGCCGGCCTCTCGCTCGACGTCCCCAGGAAGGGACGGATCGTCGCGCTCGCCACCGCGATGCAGGAGAGCCGACTGCGCAACCTCAACTACGGGGACCGGGACTCGCTCGGCCTGTTCCAGCAGCGTCCCTCCCAGGGCTGGGGCAGTGCCCAGCAGATCCGCGATCCGGTCTACGCCTCCGAGCAGTTCTACAAGCACTTGCTCAAGGTGAACGGCTGGCAGCAGATGACCGTCGCCCAGGCCGCCCAAGCCGTGCAGAGATCCGCCTACCCCGACGCGTATGCGCAGTGGGAGAGCCTGGCCACCGCACTGCAGGATGCCATCGCCAAGACCTTCCCGGGCGGCGGCACCCACGCGGGCAGCAACGACGCAGACCAGGGCAAGCAGCCATCGACCGGCACGACCGGATGCGCTCCGGGCCAGGACGGTTCCGGCTTCGGCCGTATCCCCGAGGGAAGCATCCCGAAGGGCTACGCGATCCCCAAGGACGCCGATCCGAAGGCGCGCAAGGCCATCGAGTGGGCGATGCACCAGCTCGGCACGCTCTACCAGTGGGGCGGCTCCTGCACCGACGCGCACGGTCCTGACCCCATGGGCCGCTGCGACTGCTCCAGCCTGATGCAGCAGGCGTACGCGCATGCCGGCGTCACTCTCACCCGCACCACGTACACGCAGGTCAACGAGGGCAAAGCGGTCTCGCCAGCCCAACTCAAGCCCGGTGACCTGATCTTCAGCCGCGGCACCGCCGCCCGTCCTGAGCACGTCGGCATGTACATGGGCGAGGGCCTCGTGATCGAGGCGCCGCGCACCACCAAGCCGGTCCGCATCACTCCGATCAAGGACTGGACGATTCTCGCCGCCCGCCGCGTCCTCTGACACCGGCCGGGGCGCGACCGCCCCGGCCCACCATCTCTGACCGAGATTCCCCTAACAGTACGGAGCATCTTCTTGATAACCCGCCACCGCGCCCAGCGTGCCCTCGCGGCAGCCTCTCTGGGCCTGGCCGTCGCAGCCGGCGGCCTGGCCACCGCCACCACGGCACAGGCGTACGACACCGGCACCACCACCATCAGCTGCAGTGCGGTCAAGGTACGCAAGGCCCCGTCGAAGACGTCCACGGTCTTGGGCATCGGCTACCGCCACGACAAGGTCGTCTACGACCAGTGGGTCTACAAGCAGTCCGAGAAGACCTGGTACACGCGCGGCACCGTCACCCGGAAGTCGGACGGCAAGAAGATCGGCCGCGGTTACATGATCTACAACTGCGCGAACCCGTACAAGACCAACCCCGCTCCGAAGCCATCGGCCCCAAAGTAGGGGTCTCCCTCGGCCGGTTCGGCCCCTGAGCCGGCGCGCCTTCGCTGGGAGCACCGGCTCGGTCCGCAGCCTCGGCGCGGCACCTGCTGCGTCCTCGTGCGAGCGATGTCGTCTCTTCGCGGACGTCGACCGGGCCAGCCGGTTCCTGCACGGTGTCTGCCCTCCCTTTCTGCGAGGCGCTGCCTCGTTCCTCCCTTTCCTTCTGTGATTCCCGCGCGCCGGGTTTCGGCGTGCCCAAGGAGCCTCCTTGCCCCTACTCGAAACCGTGCAGTACCTGGCCTACGATCCCGGCATCACGCCGTCGGGCGGTGGCCTGCCCGGTCTGAGCGTGCTGAAGAACGTCGTCAACTCGATCAACCTGTTCGGCATCATCGCCGTCGTCGGCGCCCTCGCCGTGTCGCTCGGCGTGTGGGCCTGGGGCCACCACACGGGCGGTCACCAGGCCGAGGCCAACGGGAAGAAGGGCGCGGTCGTGGCCGCAGGCGCCGCCCTGGGCCTGGGCGCCGCTAACGGAATCGTCGCGTTCTTCTCGACCCTCGGGTCGCAGGTGCACTGATGAACAAACGATTCCTCTCCCTGTCTTCGTATGGCAGGGGCTGGTCGGCCAACCGGCGCATCGCGATCGTCGCCTCCGCCGTCGCAGTCCTGCTCGCCATCGCCGGGATCGTCGCCCTGCTGACCGGCGGCGGCAACGGCCACCCGGCCCCGGACACCGCCGCGCCCGCCCCGTCCGGCAGCCCGTCCTCCTCCGAGGCCGCCCCCAAGCCTTCCTCCGGATCCGGGTCGGTGTCCCAGCCTCCGCAGATCGCCGAACCGGTCGCCTACGCCAAGGCGGCGGCCCAGATGCTGTGGTCCTACGACACCCGCGACACCAGCCGCGACCAGCAACTCGCCGGCATGCGCGCCTGGATGACCACGGAGACCAAGTACGCCGACTGGGCCTCGGTCTCCGGCCAGGTTCCCGATCCGGTGCTGTGGTCGCGGATGGCCGACCAGGACCAGCACGCCACCGCCAGCGTCACCGAGGGCAACTACCCCTCCGCGTTCAAGCAGGCGCTGGCCGACGACCCGTCCGCGATCACCGAGGCGTACATCTACGTCGTCACCGTCAACGGCAAGCAGACGATCAGCTGGAAGAAGGGCGGCGGCGGGGCCGAGGAACGGGCCGTGACCCTCGCCGTCCAGTGCCGCCCGAATCACGACTGCACCCTGGCCGCCATCGCCCCGAGCGTCACCCAGTGACCCGCGCCTGAGACACGAAAGGAGAAGCAACTCCCGTGGGTTTCTGTGATTACCCCCTGGCCGACAAGCTGTGCGCGGTCGGTGAGGCGGTGGATTTCGCCTCGGATCCCGGCAAGGCCATCGGTGACTGGATGGCGAAGTCCGCCGGTGAACTGGCAGCCGCCGCAGCTGATTTGGCCGCCGAGGCAGTCAACACCACCACGAAGGTGGACCTCAACGCCACGTGGTTCGTCGACAACTACGAGATGCTGCTGCCACTGGGCCTGGTCCTGCTGGTCGCCACATTCTGCGCGCAACTGGTGCGGGCCGCCGTCCGGCGCGACGGACAAGCCCTCACACAAGCGTTCACCGGCACCATGAGCGGCGTCCTGTTCGCCTTCTGCGCCATCTCTGTGACCACAGTCGCCGTCGAAGTGGTCGACGCCGTCAGCGACGGCCTGTTCAAGACCGCCCACCTGAACATCGAGTCGGCCGTGCGACGCATCGTGAAGGTCAACCAGATCGCGGGCCTGTCCGGGCTGGGATGGCTCGTAGCGGTCGTCGCCGGCCTTGGTGCCGCCGTCGGTGCCTTCCTCTACTGGTGCGTGATGATGGTCCGCAAAGTCGGCATCCTCGTCATGGTCACGCTGGCTGTCTTCGCCTCCGCCGGCGGCGGATGGGAGGTCGCGCGGCGCTGGCGCAAGGGCTGGATCGAGGCCACCGCCACCCTCGTCGTCTCCAAGCTCCTGATGACCGTGATCTTCGTCCTCGGAATCGCAGCCATGGGCAAAACCGAGGCCAAGGACGGCATCGCCGCTCTGGCCGACGTGATGTCCGGCATCGTGATCATGATTCTGGTCCTGCTGTGTCCGTACGCCGTCTTCAAGTTCGTGCACTGGGCGGCCGACGGGACCGACGGCGAGTCCATCCACCGTGCAGGCGGCGCCGGAGCGCAGATCGCCAAGGCGCATGCCGAGAAGGCCGCCCGTAAGGCCGCCGCGGCTGCGGCCACTGCCGGAACCGGTGGCGCTGCCGCCGGAGCAGGCGCCGCACCGCAGGGGCCCGACGCCGCTGGCGGGGGCGGCTTCCCCGGCGACGTCGCCGCCAACCCGACCGGCGGCGGAGAGGGCAAGGAAGGTTCGCAGAGCGGCGGAACAAGCGCCTCGCCCGGTGGCGATGCCGTCAAGTCCGGTCTGGAGAAAGCCGTCCAGCCCGCGCCGACGAGCGTGTCCGACGACACCAGCGGCCAGGTGGGCGGCAGCCCGGGGCCGGGCGGGTCCGGATCGAACGCCGCCTCCGGCCAGGGCGGCGGATGGCAGTCCGCGGCGCCGACCACCACCCCGCCGCCGCAGGGCGCACCCCCGCCCTCCGGCTCACAGAACGCCACGTCCAGCGGGTCGGCCTCACCTCCTCCGCCGCCGACCGGCCTCTGATCCCCTGCCCGTCCACCGGGGGCGGGACGTGCGCTGCACCTCCCGCCCCGGGTTCCCCCGCGTCTCCAGGACCCGCCCCTTGACTGATCTCTCCGTCGCCCCGGTCACGGTGAAGTTCCCGCACCGGTCCCGCCGCGGCATCCTCCTCGGCCTCTCCCTGCCCCAACTCGTCCTCGTCTCCTGCACGCTGGCGCTACTGCTGATGACAGTGGTCTCCACCGGACTGCTCGGCGCCGTCGCCCTGGCCCCATTGTGGGCGGCATCCGGTGCCCTCGTCGCGATCCGCCGGCACGGCCGCTCCCTCATCGACTGGGCGCCGATCGTCGCCCGCTACGCACACCGCCGCCGCACCGGCCAGACCCTCTGGCTCGCCCGGCCCATCACCCGGCCCCGGCAGGACGGCATCCTCCACCTGCCCGGCGCCACCGCCTCCCTCAAGGTGGTCACCCCCGGCGACTCCGCCAACGGCGCCGCGGCCGTGCACGACCCGCACCAGCAGACCCTGACCGCCATCGCCCGCGTCAGCAGCCGCGCCTTCGCCCTCCTCGACCCGGCGACGCAGAACCGCAACGTGAGCAGCTGGGGCCGAGCGCTGGCGGGCATCGCCCGCACCGGGCACATCGCCACCGTCCAGGTGCTGGAGCGCACCGTTCCCGACAGCGGCGACACCCTCACCCGCCACTGGACCCACAACGGGCAGCCCCAGACCCCGGTGGCCGGGCAGATCTACTCCGAGCTGGTCGCCTCGGCCGGCCCCGCCGCCGCACCGCACGAGACCTACCTCGCCATCTCCCTCGACCTCAAGGCCGCCCGGCGCCTGATCTCGCAGGCCGGCGGAGGGCCGCCCGGGGCGTTCACCGTCATGGAGCAGACCACCGCATCCATCGCCCAGGCCGCCCGCAACGCCGGACTCCAGGTCACCGGGTGGCTGACCGCGCGGGAGATCGCCGCCGTCATCCGCACCGCCTACGACCCAAAGGCGCTCGCCCCCCTCCAGCAGTGGTCCGAGACCGGCCGCGCCGAGGCCGATCCCGCAGCCGCCGGGCCCGTCGTCCAGTTCGAGGAGTACGACCGCCTCGCCACCGACAGCGCACGGCACGCGACGTACTGGGTGGAGAACTGGCCGAGGACGGAGATGGGGGCCGGCTTCTTGCACGGGATCATGTTCACGGCCGGCGTGCGGCGCAGCCTCTCCCTTATATACGTGCCGCAGGGACTCGAGTCCGCGCTGCGAGACGTCCAGCGGAAGAAGGCGGCGATCATCGCCGACGCCAACGAGAGGGCCCGCCGGGGGCAGGTCGACAGCGAGGAAGACTCCGTCGAGTACGCCGACGTCAAGCAGCGTGAGCGCCAGCTCATCGCCGGACACGCCGACGTGGCCCTGACCGGACTGGTCACCGTCACCGCCGAGACCGACGCCCTCCTGGACGCCGCCTGCGCACAGATCGAGACCCACGCCGTCACCTCCGGCGTCGATCTGCGACGGCTCAACTACCAGCAGCCGGACGCCTTCGCCCTCAGCGCGCTCCCGCTCGCCCGGACCGCCCTGTGAGCCGGGCCCGTCCCCGCCGGACAGCGCCGTGGCGCCCGCCGCTCTTCGATCATCCGTCACCGCCCCTGCCTGCCGGCAGGAAGGACCACCACCTTTGACCCCTCCCACGCGTCCGGACGACGCGCATCCCTACCTCCGCGCCGCGAGCGCCGGAGTCCGCCACCACACCCGGGCCCTGGCACCGTCGGACGCGAACCCGCCCCGGCCGGCGGACCGGCTGCACCTTGACGTGCTGCACGCCCACCTCACCGCCCTGCACCAGCTCTTGGACCGGCTTGCCGAAAACACCCGGCCTGCGCACCCCGCCGCCGGCCGGCACCTCGCCACCGCGCACACCCGCCTCTGGCAGGCCACCAGCGAGGTCCACTCCGCCTTCCACCTGCTGCCCAACAACACGGCCGCAGAAGCCGAGACAAGCGCATGCCATCCAGAGCGGCTGCCCGAGGGACCGCCCGTTCTCACGATCTGCCAGCGCCACCTCGCCGCCGGGCACATCATCCGCCGCAAGACCACCCCCGCTGACCTCCGCCCGCACACCACAGCCTGCGTGCGATGAGCACCATCCGCAGAAACGAGGGCCACCGATGAGCCACCGGCCCGCCCGCCGCGCCCGCCGCGCCTCCGCCAGCCCGCTCTTCACCCCCCACGACACCGACCGTGCCAGCCGCAAGGCCGCCCGTCGCCGGCTCGCCGAGGCCACCGCCAAGGCTCGCGCGGAAGCCAGTGCCCACCAGACCGAGAGCACGTCCGCCGAGCGCGAGATGCCCACCGCGCTCTACCCGGCGAACGGACGTCCCGGAGCGGCATCCGCGCGTCACAACCGGCTGAAGCTGTCGGCCCACCGCATGACGACGGCCGTGGCCGCCGGCGCATACCCCTTCCTGGCCGAAGGCGGACTCGGCGCGGAGGGCATCTACATCGGGCGCGACGTCCACGCGGAAGCGTCCTTCGTCTTCGATCCGTTCGCGCTGTACGGCAAGGTCGAGGGATTCACCAACCCCAACCTCCTGCTCGCCGGGGTCATCGGCCAGGGCAAGAGCGCACTCGCCAAGAGCTTCGCGCTGCGTTCGGTGGCCTTCGGATACCGCGTCTACGTCCCGTGTGACCCGAAGGGCGAATGGACGCCGGTGGCACAAGCCCTCGGCGGCCGGTCCGTCGCTCTCGGCCCCGGACTGCCCGGACGGCTGAACCCCCTGGACGCGGCCCCGCGCCCGCAGAACGTATCCGAGGACGACTGGGTCGGCGAGATCCGCAAACGGCGCCTCCTCCTGCTCGGCTCCCTGGCCCGGACAGTCCTGGGCCGGGACCTGATGCCCATGGAACACACCGCCCTGGACGTCGCCCTGGACGCCGTCGTCACCCGCGCCTCCGCCACCGGCCGCACCCCGCTGCTCGGCGATGTCTCCACCACCCTCAACAACCCCAGCGCGCTCGACGAGGCCGCCGGGATGATGTCGGGCCAACTCGGCGACGCCGCCCGCGACCTGGCCCACGCCATGCGCCGCCTCGTCCACGGTGACCTGGCCGGCATGTTCGACGCCCCTTCCACCGTCGCCTTCGACCCGAACGCACCGATGCTCACCATCGACCTCTCCCGGCTCGGCGGCTCCGGCGACGACACCGCCCTCGTCCTCGCGATGACCTGCGCCTCCGCCTGGATGGAATCCGCCCTCTCCGACCCATCCGGCGGCCGACGCTGGATCGTGTACGACGAGGCGTGGCGATTGATGCGGCACGTCGGCCTGCTGCAGCGCATGCAGGCCCAGTGGAAACTCTCACGCGGCCTCGGCATCGCCAACCTCATGGTGATCCACCGGCTGTCCGACCTGCTCACCGCCGGCGACGCCGGATCACAGGGCCGGGCCCTGGCCGAAGGACTCCTCGCCGACTGCAGCACCCGCATCATCTACCGCCAGGAGACCGACCAACTCCATGCCGCGGCCTCGCTTCTCGGCCTGACCTCCGTCGAAATGGACGCCATCGCCCACCTCAACCGAGGACGCGGCCTGTGGAAAGTCGCCGGACGATCTTTCATCGTGCAGCACCTCCTGCACGCGTACGAGCTGGCACTCTTCGACACCGACGCTCGAATGCACACAAAAACCGCAAAAAACTCATGACACCCGATATCCAGCGTGAACTGATCCCGCGCGCCACCACCCTCCACCTCATCGACGCGCTCAACGCCGTAAGGGGCAAACTCTCCGGCGCGTTCGAGCAGTGGGAGCTGCTGGACGACACCGGTCACGTCCCGGCCTCGCCGTCCTACACAGCGCTTCTCCAGCACGTCACCGACGCACAGGCT
The DNA here is from genome assembly GCF_040299045.1 of Streptomyces sp. NPDC001027. Classification (NCBI taxonomy): domain Bacteria; kingdom Bacillati; phylum Actinomycetota; class Actinomycetes; order Kitasatosporales; family Streptomycetaceae; genus Streptomyces; species Streptomyces sp. NPDC001027. Next base: position 81,935 of record NZ_JBEPBI010000004.1, on the reverse strand, counting down.
CTCTCCCGTGATGTCGTCCAGCTGACCGCAGACTTCGCCCGGACCACCTCCAGTACGAACCGTGCCGGCAGCGCCGTCCTCGCCCATCTGGCGTCGGCGGTCACCCTGTCGAGCCAGGCCGTACCGCACTTCGCCGAGACCGCGCAGACCGCGCTCTCACTGCCCCGACCGCGCGGAGTGAACGACAGCTACGTCCGGGACAACCGCATGGTCGTCGAACACGCGACGGCGCGTGCCTGTCTGCGGCGCGCGGCACAGGCGCTCGGTGACGCAGTCCAGGAACTCACCGACCACCTCGACTTCCACCGCTTCTTCCTCACGCCCTCCCGCCGCCAGAGCCCGGTGCCGCCGCCCAGACCGGGCGGTCGCCACCGCTGACCCGGGCCGACCCCCACCCCTTCAAGGAGTCCTCTGAACCGCCCCGCCCACTTCAGCGACGCCGACTGGGCCGACTACCAGCAGTGCCAGGCCGAGCACGACGACCTCATGGCACAAGTCGCCGAACGCGAAACCCAGATGGAGCACGGCCTGATCGCCGCCTACGACGAGTACGAACTCGATTTCAGTCCGGTGCCGAAGCCGGAAGCCGACCCCGCTCGCCGGATACCTCCGCCCCACCGCACGCCGGCCTCCCGCAGGAGGAACCGTGGCCGCTGACCAGGAGAACACTCCAGACGCCCGCCGCGCGGCTGCGCTCGCACCGCTTCCCGACCATCGCAACGTGGACACCCCGTGGTGGCAGGAGCTGTGGCACCGCCACGCGCACATCACCACGCCGCTGCGAGAGCGCGGGCTGGAGTGCGACATCGAGTTCGGACTCAGCGCCTACATCGTGCGCGTATCCCTCCCCGACGGCAGTCACCTGATCATCGGTCCGCCGCAGGAGCCCCCCTCCGACCGCCCGCCCGGCAGCCCGGAGGGCTGGATCGCGACCCGCGAGCACCCCGACAACCCGTCGCTGTTCGAGGTCCTCTACGACTCGGCGCCCTCCGACGACCCCGGTGCACCCCAGCGGCCCGAAGCCCGGCACGGCGGCAGCGCCCAGCCCCTGATCGAGTCGATCGACCATCGCCTCGCCCAGCTCCGGCTGCTGCCCGCTCCCTCCTCGTCCACCGCCCGCGCCCTCATGTCCACAGCCACGCCGGCGCTCCCCGCGCCCAAGACCCCGGACGTCTCCGACAACGCGGACCGCACCTCCGTCTACGGCGACGCGCTCCTCGCTCTCACCGACCGGCTCAACGCAACCGAGTCGCATGCGGACGCCGCCGCCCTGCTGCACCAGATCCTGGACCCCACCAGCGGCCTGCTGGAGCGGCTCGGCGATTTCTTCGAAGCAGCCGGAGAGAAAGCCAAGGAATCCGAGCAGGACGACGGATTCGACCTCCACTACGACCTTGAGGACGCCGCAGCCGCCCTGCGCAGTCTCGGTGAGGACCTGCACACCGCCGTCGACCGCATGGGGGCCCTGGCCCCCACGCGCCAGAGCACCAGCGCTGCCCTCCCATCGGGCCCAAGCCCGGGGCTGCCGACGGTGAAGATCCCCGGGCTGGGTCGCACTCGGTGATCCAGGCACACCCGACGCTCACTGCGCCCTCGTCCGCCTCAAAGACCTGGAACGTGCTGCTTCCCTGGATGGTGAGGTCCACGAGCTGCGGGCCCCGCTTCGTGGGCTTCCGTCTGGCCGGGGGGTGGCCCGGATGACGGTCCGCGTCGCCTCCGGGGAGGTGCACGCTGCGCTACCTCGGCACTCCCTCGGGGCCTGAGATACGGGCCGCGATGAGCGCCGGACACATCGGCTGCATGACCACCCCCGCGCAAGGCAACCGTATCCCCGAGGGTGCCCTGTATGCCTGCGACAACTCCAAGTTCGGCAGCGACGGCAAGGGCCGCTACTGGCCCGGCGCCGAAGCGTGGTTCGCCTGGCTGGAGCGGACCGTTGAACGGTACGGGCCGGACCGCTGCCTGTGGGCGCTCGCCCCGGACCAGCCGTTCGACGCCGTCGGCACCCTCACCGAGTCCCTGCCGTGGCTGGTCCGCATCCGCGAACTGGGCATCCCCGCGGCCTACGCGGCCCAGGACGGCTGCGATGCACCCGGGCTGCTGCCGTGGGACGCCTTCGATGTCCTGTTCCTGGCCGGATCCACCGAGTGGAAACTCGGGCCCGTCGCCGAACGGCTGGCCCGCGAGGCGAAGGCCCGCGGCAAAGGCGTGCACATGGGCCGTGTCAACTCCCGGCTGCGTCTGGGGATAGCCGAGTGGTTCGGCTGCGACAGCGCCGACGGCACCTACCTCGCGTACGGGCCCGACAAGAACCTGCCCAAGCTCCTCAACTGGCTCGACGAGCTCGACGGCCGCCCCTCCCTCGTCGGCGGCACACAGCCCTTCGCCGTCGCCGACGCGCCGTCGACGGATCTGTCCCCGCGAGCAGACCTCCGACGACGGGTAATGCCAGGTCACGAGGCTGCCATGAGATCGAAGAGATACCCGCCCACAGCGACAGGCGATGTAGCCCCCGCCCTCCCGACACCACGAGGTCCCCGTGCCAGAACCCGCTGAACAGTCGACGCCGCACCGGTCGCAGCAGCAGAACCTCGAACTGCGCAGTACCTCCGAGCCCCTCGAACTGCTCGACCACACCGGCCAGGTCCCGGACGATGGCGGGTCACCGGCCGGAGCTTCATCGTCCGACATCAACTCCATGCGCACGAGCCTGGCGTTGTTCGACATTGGACCTGCAGACAAGCCCGTGCCCGCCATTAGCCTCGGCGATCACGACCAGATCGGTGTCATCGCCCTCACCAGCAACGACGCCCCTGCGGCAGCCCACACCCTCCTTACCGACCACGGCTTCTGGCGCCCACGAGGCGTCTTCGGCTCCATCCTGATCCACGACAGGTACGACCACGACGTTCCGGCCCGGCTCACGCGGTTCCTCGCCGATGCCGACCGGCAAGGCATCGACGTGGAATACCACCTGCCCCGCATCTTCGCGGACGCTGGTTCTCCCGCTGCGGGCAAGCGCGTCGAAGAACTGTGGCGCGACAACCAGCAACGGGAGTACCGCCGTTCACAGCGCCAGGCCGCCCGGATCGTCACCTCCGGCAGCGATCTGGAATCCCTAGCCCATGGCCTGTCTCGCTGGCTACCCGGTGAATGGGCGTTCCACGTAACCGACTTCGTCGATCCGGGCAGCCAGCTCGACTTCTTCGACGAGTTGTGGGACAACGCGTGCCTGGCCAGCGCCTGGATGCAATTCTGTGTTCCTCGCGCCGCGATTCTCACCGGCCCCAGCCGCTTTGAGCTCGTCGTGATCGACCGCCCGCTGCACCGCGGACAGGTCCTCGTCGGCGCGCTATCCCTGCACAGCATCACCCACGACTACTTCGGCGACGACTACGCCCCGCACGCGATCGCGGTCCCCTCCGAGGCCGTCCGCGCCGCTCACACGGTCTCCCGGCGGCTCCTGCCCCGCTACCACCAGGCCGCCCGGCGTCTTAGGAATCCATGCCCGCATCCCGCACCGACCTGTCCGCCTTCGCAACCGCCCTCGCCCAGCACATGCCTGGGCAGTGGTACCGCAAGTACGAAGGCTTCCCCCCCTCCCCAAACCCACCGGTTGATCGCCGACCGCGTGTGGGACTGCGGTCCCGCCCACTCGGCCGTCCAGGACTTCCCCGACGCCCCCATCCCACTCCTCGAAGGGCCCGATGACGCACAGCTGTGTGTCATCGAACGGCCCCGCTACCCCCGCCAGTACCTGGTCGCCCCGCTGGAGCCCGAGGGCTTCAAGCCACACCACTTCCGCATGGTGGACGAGCCGAACGGCATCGCTGTCCCCGACGATCCGGTCCGAGCCGCCGCCGCGGTCTCGCGCCGCGTGCTGCCCCGCTACCGGCGGGCCATGGAAGCGGTCCGTCACAACGCCCGCACTCAGCCCGAGCCCCCGCACCGGCTGCCCGCACCGGAGGTCGCCCAGACCTTCACGCTGATCTGGTACCCCGACGGGGTCGTGGGCGCACCGTATAGGTCGGTGCCCGAAGACGCCCGCACGGTGCTGTACGGCTGCCGTTTCCAGTACAGCCCGCACGAGTCGGCGTTCGTGCTGCCCGCCTCCTACAGCACCAGCGACCGCTCCCTGCTAATCCAGACCGCCGTGCGGCTCCTCACCGCCCAGGGCATCGGCGTCGACTTCCGCCACGCCGCCCCCGCCTGCGCGGGCCCACCGACTCGCCCGCCCACAGCGGCGCCCGGCATACAGCCGACGGCGGGCACGCCGTCCTCAGCAAGGCGGTAGACGCCCCCACCCATCCCGGAGTTGACGCTGTCCGATCCTGACCAGCGGATGCTGCTGCACGACGTCGCCGACCGGCTCAACACCGTGGCCGACCACCTCCCGCTCCCCGACCAGATCCAACCGGACCCGGCCTTGAGCGAGATCCTGGACGACGAAGTCCGCCACCTGGCCCGGCTGCTGACCTACCTCGCCGGCGAGACCGCCTTCCGCCACCGGGCCGCCGCCCGCTACCCGACCCGCGTCACGGCCACCCACCAGCGCTCCACGCTCGCGCTCGCCCGAGCCGCCGAGCCCACCGGTGCCGCGCTCGCCGCCCTCGGCGCCGCCGTCCACCACCTCGGCCTCCTCGCCGACCTCACCCACCAAGCGCCTGGTCCCGCCCGCTCCCGGGCGATCGCCTCCGCGCACCAGGGTCTCGTGGACCGGCTCGGTGAGAGCCGCAGCTGCCTCGCCCGCGCCGCGAAGCAACTGCGTGCCGCCGCCGATACACGGGCGGCACCGGCCGTGACCGCGACCTTGCCGCCGACGGCATCCGCCACCGCATCCCGTACCCGCTAACCCGCCATTTCCCGGAGCCCCTGATTTCCCTGCACGCCTCCGCCCGCCGCACCGCCCTCCTGCTCACCGCCGTATCCGTCGCGCTGACCGCGTCTGCCTGCGCCGCCTTCGGCAGCCCGGACGCCGACACCACAGCCACGGCCACGGCCACCGGCAGCGCCTCCCCCTCGCCGACCGCCGAGCCGGCGCTGAGGAAGAAGGAGGCTCTCGCCCAGATCTCCCGCTACTCCAAGATCAACAATGAGGCCAACACCGACACCGACCGAAGGCTCCTCGCCACGATCGAGGACGGCCCGCTGTACGCGATGTCCGTCTCCGACTACACCGAGACCGAGGGCCTGCCCAAGGCGGACCGCAAGCCGTACAAGCCGTGGTCGTACGACACCTCCACCGCCAAGCTGTACATCCCGCGCTTCGCCGCCGGCCAGGACCGCTGGTTCGCCGCCGCCCTCTCTGGCGAGAAGGGCAAGGCCCCGAGCCGCATTGCCGTCTTCGCCGAGCAGCCGAAGGACAAGCGGTGGGAGATGGTCTCCGTCGTCGACCTCGACGGCAAGAAGCTGCCGGACATCGCGCTCGACCGAAACGGCAACGCCACCGCGGTCGCCGCCACCGGCAACAAGCAGCTCGCGGCCGACGCCAACGTGCTGCGCACCGCGGTGATCGACAACTTTGCGACCGGCGGGACGAACAGCGGCACCAAGGTCTTCGACCCGACCAAGGCCAGCAAGCAGCAGATCAAGGTCCACGACGAAACGACCCGCAAGTTCGGGAAGCTGGGCACCACTGTCTTCGCCGGGGGCACCAACCGGTTCACGGACGCTTACGCGCTGAAGACCAACGACGGCGGCGCACTGCTGCTGTTCGCCCACACCCACACGCAGACCGACGCCGTCGCGCACTCCGGGCTGCAGATCAACCCCGGCAAGGACGACAATGCCTGGCTCCACCGCATCCCGCGCACGTCGGTGACGTACACGTTTGTCTGCGCCGACGCCGCCACCGTGCCCGCGAAGGCAGCCCCGTCCCGCCTGATCGGCTACACGTGCGCCCGCACCGACGCCTCCGGCCCGCCCGTCGGCTCCGCGCCGACGGACCGCGCATAGCCCGGCGGAGGTGAACTGTGTCCCTGCCGCACCCCGACTTCGAGCTGTACGACAACGTCGGCCGCACCAGCGAGCAGATCGCCGCCCATCGGGAGGCCCGGCCGACCGCCGACGACCTGCACCGTTGGGCCGCCCATGACGCACGGGAGTTCGCCACCTCGCTCCCCGCCGAGGACGCCGGCCAGAGCATCAGCGACTGGACTCGCCAGCTCTACCGGGCCCGAACGGCTGCCGAGTTGCACACCGTCGCGCAGGAGGTCCTCGGTGACGGGCACGGCGGACTCGGCGAGCTGCACCTATTCCTGGAGACCGCGGCCGAGTGGTGCGAGCACAACCAGGAACCGATCATCGCCAGCCGCTACCGCCAGCACGCCGAGCAGCTGTCCGCACTCGGTGACCAGCTCGCCTACCTGGGCGAGGACCTCCTGGCCAGCACCTACCGGCGCAAGAACCGGCCAGCGCCCGGGCAGCCCACGCCCGCCGTCGCGATGACGCCTGCCGCACCGACTGCGTCGATGCGCCGCCCTGCCCGCTGACCTCGCTCACGACAGGAAGACCCTCTGTCCACTCGCTCTGTCATCGCCCAGCACTCCGCCCCCGACGGGTCCGACGCAGCCCCGGCGAAGGCCCACGCCCTGCGCCCCGCCACGCGCCGCTTGTCCCCCTCGTCTTCCCGGAGCCTTCCCTGCCCTCGCACACCACGCCCCTGATCACCGTCGTCATCGCCAGCCGCCTGCGCGAAGACCGGCTCGACTACCTGACCGCCATGCACGCCAGCCTCGCCCGGCAGTCCGTGCCGTGGGAGGCCGTGATCGCGCTCGACGGTGCCTCCCCCGACCGTCTGCCGGCCCCGCTCGGGCGGGACTCCCGCGTCCGCACGCTTGTTCTGCCCCGCCCGGTCGGCGCCGCCTGCGCCCGGAACCTGGCCCTCACCCATGTCCGCACCCGGTACGTGAACTGGGCTGATGACGATGATGAGTTCACCGACGACGCCATGTCCGTACGGCTGAACATCCTGGAATCGACGGGGGTCGGCTGGTGTGCGGGATGGAGCGAGGACCGGCACCCCGACGGCTCGACCGCCCTGTGGCGATGCCCCGTGCCGCCCGGCCGGCACGAGGCCGGCGACGTGTGGACGTACTGGAAGTCACCGGCGGACACCATCCCCATCGGGCCGACCACGATCCTCGCCCGCACCGACCTGGTGCGCGCCGCTCCGATGGGCGGGCTCGTCCAGGGCGAGGACTACTGCGCCGCCCTCGGCGTCACCAGCCTCGCCCCCGGGATCCTGCTTCCCCTGCCTGTCTACCGGTACCGCAAACACCCTGGCCAGATGACCCGCCAGGACGCCTATGACGTCCTGGAGCCGGAGGCTCGGCGGCATGCGTGGAACTACGGACGCAGCCTGCGAGCCGCCCTCCGCGCCCGGGAGACAAGCGCTGCGGCGGGGGTGATCTGATGTCTTCCTCCGTCACTCCGGCCACATTCGACTATCTGGCCAGGCGTCTGGAGGAACTGGCCGCCTCATTCCCCACCAGCCCCGACGCCGTCGACCTGGTCACGCTTACCGACGACATCGGCGTGCTGGCCCACCATCTGCAGCACACCATCGAACACGCGCAGGAACGGTTCACCACACCGCAGACGGTCTACCCGCCCGAACGCGTCGCCCTGGTCCAGCTCGCCCGGGCCGCCGCCGGTATCACGCGAGTTCTGGACACACTCGCCGAAGCCCTGACCTACGCCACGACCGGCTTCCAGCGCGAGGCCGTGGAGGATCTCAACCGCTCGCCTCTGCGCAACGACCCCGAAGTCCTGCGGATCATGACGGCCGAGAAGTACGTCGCGGCCCGCGCACGCCTGCACCACACCGCCGCCGCCCTGCGCCCGACCTCCACCCCGGCACCGCCTGGGCCGTCCATACCGCGCACGACCGGCCCACGGACCCAGCCAGCTGCCGCCGCCCAGTCACGGCAGCCGAACCGCCACTGAACGACACCCGCAGACCCCGGGATGCCCCCGAACCCTCTTGCCGAGATCCGGCTCGCCTACAGCCGCGCCGCCGCCCTGGCCGCCATCGCCCACGGCGAGCAGTACCAGTGGGCCAACACCGCCTTGGACCAGGCCGGCCTTCACCAAACGGGACGACGGAAGCGACAGCATGCCCAGCCCCGACGTCCGCCCAGCCCTCCCCCGGCGGACCGCCCCCTTGAGACCAGCCCGGCGTACCACGACCCACCCGCCGTCCCCTCGCCGCTGACCAGCAGAAAGAAGGAATCCTTCTCTGTCCGACCACTTCCGCTTCCGTGCCCATCCCGAACACGGTTTCGTCGCCACCGCCGCACCGAGCTTCACCCCTCACCTGGCCGAGTGGTTCCTCGTCCGCGAGCAGTTCGAGCCCGTCCCCTTTTCGCCGGGCCTGTACCGGCTCACCAAGCCGGAACGCGATGGGCTGCGCCGTACCCGCCAAGCCGTCCACGACCTGCGCAGCCTCGGCTACAGCGTGCAGGCCGACATTCGCCCCGACCCGTCCCTCTCCGCCGGCCCACCACGCCCGGACCGGCCGAACGGGCTCCAGGAGCGCCGCAGCCGTCTCGCCCAAGCAGCAGCCAGCCGAACGACGCAGCGCGCCACACCGCCCACCACTTCCCCGCCCTCGGCCCGACCGATCCCACCGAAGCCCACCTACGCACCGACCGTCCACCTGACGGCCTCGGGCAGTGGACGGTCCCGATGACGCCCGCGAGCAATCCGACCCCAGACGGCTCCGTCCCAGTGGCACCGGAACTCACGGACAGTGCACGCAACTTCCGGCTGCGGATGGCGGTCATCGACCGCGAAAGCGAGGCCGCGCTCGACATGACATGCGACCGCTACGGTCGCACCGTCCACGCAGGCGCCGCGGCAGCCGCACGGGCCCACCGCAACAGGGCGGCGGTGGAGGCGTACACCACCCATCTCGCCCCGCACGCCGATGCTCTGCTCGATGCCGCCCGCCGTGCGCTCGACGAGCTGCCACCGGCCCGGCACCTGGCCGGGTGGCGGGCCGTGCTGGACGCCCTGGCCGCCTCCGCCGCCGAGATCCGCCGGGCCCTCGACCAGCCGGATACCCCCGGCTCCCCGGCCGAACTCTCGCGGCATTCGGCCCTGTGGCCACACCTCACCGCCTGGGCCGACCACAGCTCCATCGCCAGCAACCTTGCCGACCAGCGCAAACACCACCGCCACAAGGCCCCGCTGACCGACGAGGAACAGCAGATGTGGACGGAGATGGCCCAGGCCGCGCAACAGCGAGGCGAGCTGGAGCGGACCGAGTCGTGGTACGCCGCCGACGGGCAGCCGATCACCCTCGCCCACCTTGTCGAAGACGACGACTCAACGCTGGTCGCGCTGCGAGGCGACCCGGACGCGCCGGGCTGGCACGTGATCGGGCACTACGCCCACGAATACGAGGCAGGAAAGGTACTGCCCGTCCCGGTCCCGCCCGGTGTGCTGCACGCGGACGTCTCCCGGTTCAACCGCCCTGCGCCGGTCCCGGAGGTGTCGCTGCAGGAACTCATCCGCGACGTCGTCGAAGGCCGGACCGCAGGAGACGCCTCCGAAGCTCTCCTCGGCGCCGTCCAACGCGGCTACACCCCGGGCCCGATGGTCCGTCTCCAGGAACTCCTGGAGACCAGCGGCCAGTTCGCCAGCGCGCTGGAGACCGTGCAGGGCCGCCAGATCGCCGCCCGTCTCTCGGCGCTGGGCCGGCAAATCGAGTTCCTCACCCGCGAAGTCGAAGAGGCTGCCGAGGACCTCGGCGCGACCGTCGCCGTCCTGCCGCCGCACCGCACCCCCGTGCTGCGAATCCGCCCGCGCCCCGCCGTGGACACCACACCCCCCACTCCGCCGCCCCGCACCAGCACGCCTGCCCGCCACCGCTGACCAGGGAGGAAGCGCCCGTTGCCCCTGACCGCACCCCGCGGCTCCGGCGCCGGGCATCACCTACAGCGCGGTGCTGGGGAGCCCGTACGTCGCCGGCCTCTTCACCCCCCGCAAGCCGCACCAGCGAGGCGTACGCGTGGCTGATCGTCTCGATCGGCACCGGACAGTTCGTCGGCACCACCGGACGCCGGTACCTCCGCCCGCTCCGAGGCCGGCACAAGACGCCCTGATCAGGGCGCAAGTCCCCTACTTTTCAACCCTTTTAAGGAGATCCGCTTATGGCTGTTGTTGGTACATCCGGCTATCAGAACGTGCGGAAAGGCGAGTCAGGTAGCTGTGGGGCGGTGAGGGCCGCCCTGGAGCGTGTCGGCAGTCATTGCCCATCGTTCGTGGTCCAGCCACGCACCGTTGATGTGCTGGAAGCTCCGGGCCCGCCTCGCCTTCGCCCAACACCCCACCGCTTTTCCGCCACCACCGATAGGAGATCCGCTTTGCCCGAAGGACCAGCAGAGCCGTTCATGACGATCCGGCACACCATCACCGGCGAGATCACCACCACCGGCTACAACGCCGCCGCCCGGCGGATCCTGCTCCAGGCCGGCTTCGAAGAGACGCCAGGCTGCGCCTGCCGAGCGACGGAACCCGGTACGGAGCGGACGCACGGGCCTGCTCGGCAGCCAGCGAGCTGCTCGTCGCCGGCCATCCCCTGCACCTGGACCGAGCCCTCGGTCGGCCGGTGAGCGCCGACGGTACACCCCGGTCGGCCCGGTCGCCGATGTCGGCACAGTCCGTGATCCGCTCCGAGAGCGGCCAGCCTCCCCAGCGCATCGCCAACCCAACCCGCACCCGCACCTGTTGAAGGACCCTCGTTTTGACCACACCCGGACCGCCTACCAGTCCAGCGCGCACCAAGGGCGGCGAACTACGGGCCAAGGTGGCCCGCCTGCTGGCCGACCGGCCGGCGGACACGCTCACCATCGGGGACATGGCCAGGCAGCTGGGCCACTCCCACGGCGCCGTCCGCAACGCCGCCCTCACCCTGGTGCGACGCGGCGAGGCCGACCAAGGCGGAAGGGGACAACCGGAGTTCCGCGCGAACGCGAAAACCGCCGCAGCCGCGCAGACCGCTGTGATCAGCCCACCGGGCACCCACTCTCCCCGCACCCAGACAACCACGGCCCGCACAACCACTCCCGCAGCAGCCACGCCCAGGCAGACCGGCCCGATCCGCCGCGCGGGGGGCCAGCTCTACCACCCCCGGGAGCTGGCCGATCTGCCCGACGTCGAGGCGCTGAATCGCCTGCGCGACGCCGACGTGCCGGTGCTGCTCTACGGCCCTCCGGGCACCGGCAAAACGTCGCTGGTGGAGGCGGCGTTCGAGGACCTGCTCACCGTCGCCGGTGACGGCGACACCACAGTCGGCGACTTGATCGGCGAGTACACACAGGACGACGCGGGAGCCTACGTCTTCCAGTACGGTCCGCTGGTCACCGCGATGACCGAGGGCCGCGCCCTGCTGATCGACGATGCCACCTTGATCTCACCGAAGGTCCTGGCGGCGCTGTATCCCGCGATGGACGGGCGCAGGCAGATCCAGGTCAAGGCCCACAAGGGCGAGACCATCAAGGCCGAGCCGGGCTTCTACGTGGTGGCGGGCCACAATCCCGGCGTCCACGGCGCGGTTTTGACGGAGGCCCTCGCGAGCCGGTTCAGCGTGCAGATCCAGATCGGCACGGACTATGACCTCGCCCTGGCCTTGAGGATCGATGCCCGGGTGGTCCGGGTCGCCCGACACCTCGCCCTCCAAGTCGAACTCGGCGAGCTGGGCTGGGCCCCCCAACTGCGGGAACTGCTCAGCTACCAGAAGACCGAGGCCGTCCTCGGCACCAAAGCCGCGCTCGCGAACCTCGTCGGCATCGCTCCTGTGGAGGATCGCGACGCCGTCGCCGACGCCGTCATCAAGGCAGTCGGCGTCAAGAAGATCGCTCCCCTCACCCTCGGCAAGCAGCTCCCCGCCTCAGCCGCCCGGCAGCCCCCGGGCAGCACCGGCTCCGCACACCGGGGCCGCTCGCGATGAGCGCCCACCACCACGTCCAATCCCCCGCCACCACCCGGGACGACGACGCCGACCTCGCGCGATGGGACGACGACGGCGCCCCACCCGCGCAACCCCGTTCCTCCCCGCACTTGTGGCTGCGCGTGGGAGCCGAACTCGGCGACCGGCTAGTCGACCTCTCCGGCCGCCCACACCTCCTCGTCACCTGCCGCCCCGGCACGCGCACCGGCGCACCGGCCGCGTTCTTCCCCACGCTGGGAGAGGTCGAGTTCGACGCCGGCCTGTTCGCCCCGCTTAAGCCCCACGAGATCCATCCGCGGATCGTGGGCGACGAGGAGCGGTATCCCGCCGCCTGGGGAGTGTTCGTCCACGAGGCCGCGCACGCGGCCCACTCCGTCTGGACACAGCCTGCCGGAGCGGACCCCCGTGTCGTCGAGGCCGCGCTCCTGCTGGAGGAGAGCCGTGTCGAAGGCGCACACCTGATCACGCGGCCCACGGACCGCACGTACCTGCGCACCAGTGCCCGAACCCTGGTCATGCCCGACATCGCCCACCCCACCCTGAAGGGCATCGAGCACGCCGCCGCCGTGGCGGCCCTGGTCCTCGGCCGCCGTGACGTCGGCATCCTGGACGCCGGCGAGACCCGGGCCGTCGCCGATCTGTGCGAAAAGGTACTGGGCGCCAACCTGCTGGCCACCCTCACCCGCATCTGGACCGCAGCCCACCAGTGCGCCGACCACGACGCCACGACCATGCTCGCGCACGCTCAACAATGGTGCGACGCTCTGGACGCCGCGGCCCCCGCCCTGCCCGTGCCGGAGAACCTCACCGATCTGCTGTCCGGCGCCGTGGGGGCCGTCATGGACAGCACGGCCGCCACCGACGCCGCCGACCTCGCGGCACAGGCCGCAGCGGCCAACGCCATGGCCGCGCAGTCCAAGGCGCAGGCTCAGGACCGCGCCCAGCGGGCCGGCCAGCGACGCAAAGCCGCCGCCACCGCCAAGTCGGTCTTCAACGCCCGTGGCACCACCGTCACCCCCGACGGCACACCAGCGCCCTACGGCAACCCGGTCACCGGCACCCGCAGGCCCACCGCCGCCGAGCAGAATGCCGCCGCCCGCCTGAGCCGCGCCCTGCGTGCCGCCGCCTACCGCGAGCGGACCGAGGAGCGGACCACCAGCCCCACCCCGCCCGGCCGCCTCAACATGCGCGCGGCCCTCGCCCGCGACGCTCAGCGCGCGGCCGGGTCGGTCCCCACCGCACAACCGTTCACCCACACCCGCCGCCGGAACTCCCCCACCCCACCGCTGCGTGTGGGTATCGCCGTCGACGTCTCCGGCTCCATGCGTGCCGCCTGCGCGCCCGTCGCGTCCGCTGCCTGGATCGTGGCACGCGCAGCAGCCCTGACCGACCCCGACTCCCTTACCGCCACCATCGCCTATGACAGGCACCTGACCGCACTGACCCGACCCACCCACCGAGCACCAGAGCGCGTGACGACGTTCGATGCCCAAGGCGGCCACCACAACCTCGGCGACGCCATCGACGCACTCGACCACGGCCTCGAACTCAGCCGCCCCGGCGCCGGCCGCCTCCTCGTGATCGTCACCGACGCCCGGTACGGCAGCGACGAAACCGCTCAAGCCGTCACCCGTGTCAAGCAGCTCACGACCGCCGGCTGCGCCGTACTCCAACTCACCCTCACCCCAAAGTCCCACCACCTGCCGGGAACCACCTTGCTGCACCTACCCCAGCCCTCCAGCGCTCCCGCCGCCATCGCCACGGCGGCCACAGACGCCATCCGCAGGACACGCTGAGACGACGCAGAAGGCGGAAGCGTCCCCGAGACCACCACCAAGCACTCCAGACCACCTCCGCAGGCCAGCCCATGTCGCGCGCCGCTGTACCCCCACCATCTGTCTGCTCGACCGCACATACCCGGCCTTAACCCCTGAACTGCCCGCCACGGCAAGGAGATCACCCCGAATATGGCTGTCCGTACGACCTGGAAAATTGTCCACAGCTGTGGACACGAAGTGGCACACAACCTGTCCGACCGACCTGCCGACCGGCGCGCCGGATTCGCCCGCTGGCTCGAAGGCCGCGACTGCACCGACTGCTGGAAGGCCGCCCGCGACGCCGACACCGAATCCAAGGAAGAATGGCTCGCGGCCAAGCGCGCCGCCGAGCAGGAGGCTGCCGTCGCGTGGGCGAAGCAGTTCGACATGCCGCAGATGGAAGGCCCGGCCAAGGCCCTGGAGTGGGGCGAGCGCTCCCGCCACCAGCTGATGACGGCCGCACACACCGCGCTGGTCGTGGAAGGGACCTGGGACGAGGCGGACTGGGCGGAGTTGGAGGAGAAGGCCCGCTCCACCACCGCCGCCGGATGGTGGATCGACCAGCGCGACGCCGAGGGCACTGACCTGCTCGAACTCCTCAACGCTGCAAGCGAGAACGACCGCGGTACGGAGAACCCGTTCCGTTGACGGCAGGGGAACATAGCCGGGAAACGCCGGTTAGCCAAACCGGCGTTCCTCCGGACCATTGTTCCTCCCACCGCCGCCACCGATTGCGTTGGAAGGAACTCATGTCCCAGCCCCCGCCCACTTCGGCGTTCGCGCCGACGCCCGACCCGCTCACCCCCGCCCGGGACATCACGCACCAGCACTTCCAAGCCGGCGACACCGTCGTCGTCCTGAAAGGGGTGGCCGGCGGGGAACTGTGGGGCGACGCGATGCGCGTCGTTGCCCCGTCCTGGCACACCCCGACCGACGAGGACGGCTGGCGGCTGCGTGATGCGACCGGCGGAGCCCAGACCTACGTCACCGGCCACCCCCGCTACCTCGTGCACCTCTCGCGCCGCTGCCCGGACTGCCTGATCTACCTGCGGGCCATGGAAGACGCGCTCCTGCCGCGGTATGCGGGCCGTGACGAGCTGATCGACTGCGGCTGGTACACCACCACCGCCCTCAACCAACTCGTGCACATCGCCGACATCCGGGGCGGCCGATGATCCCCCGCCTCAACGAGCGGACCCACACGCCGCACGACCCGCTCGCCGAAGCGCTGGGGCGGCTCATCTCGCCGAATGAGGGCCTGACGGAGTACACGGTCGTCGCTCACTGGCCGGGCCTGGATTACTTCGCCCCGGACGACGAGCAGAGGACCTGGACTTCCGTCGAGTGGGCCGAGCACCTCGAAGATCCTTACCTGGAGCATCCGTTCGCGGTCAGCCCGGACGGCGACCGAAGGCCGATCCTCCACATCGACGTCCGGCTTCATCCGGACGACCGGGAGCTGACCGGACCCGAGTGGGCTGAAATCGCCCACCGGCTAGCGCGGGCCGCCGGCATCGAGATTCCCGGCAAGGAGGACGGCTGCCGGTGGATTGCCGTTCAGGCCCAGTCCGGACGCATCGATGTGATCGCCAACCTGATCCACCTCGACGGGGCAGGGCACGCTCCGCCCGCCGACATCCTGCGGCGCCTTGCGGACGAGGCACGCCGCATCGAGCAAGACCTCCACCTGATCCCCATCCGCTCCGGCCCCGCGGCGCGGCCCGCAATCCGCACGGCGCCCACAGCATCGGCCCAGCTCGCGAGCGTCCTCACGCAGCTTGCCGACGAGCAGGTCGGTCCGCTGGCCACGGTCCGCGGACTCGTCGAGCACACCGCGCACCGGATCGCCCGCCAGCCCGGCGCGGTCGGCACCGAAACGGCGCACCGCCTGGAGCTGATCGCCCGCCGCCTCCATGCCATCCAGCAGGACCTGGACAGCGCCGCAGCCCACCTGGTCCAGCCTCGGGTCGCGGCCGTACCGCCCGCCGCCCGGCGCACCGCCCACCGATCGCCGTAGGAGAAACGTCTCTTTGCCCCTTGCCGACCGATTCCTGGACATCCGCCACGACCCGCACTCCGACGAACTCCTCGCCCGCGGCGGGGACTCCGAGGCACACAGCATCCTCCAGCGCGCGGGTTTCATCGCCGTCGTCCGTCTCCACGAGACCTACCATCGCGCTCCCACCGGCCTCGCCGAAGATGACGACTCCTGTCTTGCCACCGACGCCGTCGCCCGCCTCCGGGCCGCCGGATACCACGTTGACTGCGCCCCGGACTTCGACACTGACGCCCGGCCGTCCAGTTACCTGCCGCTGGGCTTCTCCGTCGCCCACCTCGCCGAGCGCCTTCGCGACGCCACCACCACGGACGAGGCTGCCGACGCGCTGACCGAGCTGACCGCCGCCCACGACGGCATCCTCGCCGCGCTGGAGGAAGTGCTCACCGCCACCGCCGACTTCCACGACGGTCTCGGCCAGGCTGCCGACCCCTACACCGCCCGGCGACTGCGCTACCTCGCCGACGAGCACCTCCACATCATCCGCACCGACCTCGCCCACACCCGCAACGCCCTCGCCGACCGGCACGCCCAGCACCCCAGCCGCAGCACCTGCACCGCGAAGGTCCCCACCACCGAACGCGAACGCTCCGCCGTGTGCGCCTGCCCGCCCCCGCCGCGCACGCTCCCGGCCCCGCCGCCACCGGTAGCCGCCGGACTGCGCCGCTGACCCCCACCTCGCCCAAGGACACCATGCACAACCACGACACCTCCGAGCGCCTCGCCTCGTACGCCGACGTCCTCATCGGCGAACTCCCCGACACCTGGACCAACACTCACCTCCCGCCGGAAGCCAAGGACGACCTCGCCGAACTGGCCGACCGCATCTGGGACCTGGACCTGGTCGCCGCGTCCCTCGCCGAGCGCCCGCTTCATCAGGCAGCCGTCCTGAGCCGCCCCGACGGCGCCCAGCTCGTCCTCCTGGACCGGCACGACGCACGCGACGGCTTCCTCATCGCCGCCGTCGCCCCTCTCGCCCTGCCCGACGAGGCGTACCGCGCCGTCCCCGAGCCCAACGGCATCGCCCTGGCCGACGATCCGTTTCTGGGCGCCGAGCAGGTCGCCGGCGACCTGCTCGCCCGCTACGACAGCGCGCTCGCCCAGGTCCGGCACAACGCCCTGGGCGGCATCCAGCCCTCCCAGGCCGACCGGGTCGTCCTGACCTGGCAGCAGGACGGCAGCGTCGCCACCGCACCCGTCGACGACCGTGCCGGCGCGATCCTCGTCGCCCACGGCTTCGTCCAGGACCCCCAGAGCGGCATCTACCGCCTCGGCGGTGACGACACCAGGGCGCAGGCGCGCGCACTGCGCGAGATCGGCCCGCAGCTGGACGCGCTCGACATCGGCACCGCCCTCCAGCACCCCGCAGGCCGGACCGCGCCCACCTCCGCCCCAGCCCCCATGCCGGCCTCTCCGGCCAGCAGTCGTGCGTCGGCCACCAGGGCTCGATGAAGCGAACGGAGCCCGAGTTCTGGGTGCTGGAGTACATCACCATCACCAAGGATCCCCGCAGCAGCCTCGTCGTCGCCATCGGCGGCACCGAGAAGGCGGCGGACATCTCTCAGCGAACCGGCGGCTTCCTCTCCGCTGCCGGGCCGCGCGGTGATTACCACCGGCTTCCCCACGGCCTGCCCGTCGAGCAGCAGCGGCTGAAGGCGACCACCGCCTCGCACGCCCTGCTCGCCGCCGGTCACAGCGTCCACCTCGACCCGGCCCTGAACATGCTGGCCACACCGGACGGCGAACGTGACGCGGCCCTGCGCTACCTCGCCCATCTCGCCGAACGGGCCTCTGCGGCCAAGACCAGCAGTGAGGCTGCCGAGGTGCTGACCGAGATCGCCACCCCAGTCAACGGGCTGCTGCCCCTCACCAGGGAAGTGGTCGTCCGGGCCTGGAGCGCCACCAGTGACCTCCAGGGGACTTCCCCGGCGAGGAACCCGAACCCCTCGCACGGCTCGGGGACACCGCCAGCTCCCTGAGCCAGGCCGCGCACGTGAGGTCAACTGCACGCCCGACGTCTTCGACGAAGCCGCCTACCGGCAAGCCGTGCACGAGGCCCGCACCCGTGCAGCCCGTCCCTCCACGCAGCATCCGCCGCCGGCCAGCTCCCCCTCGCACCCCGCACCGGCCCGGCGCACCCCGTAAGACCGCCCGGGCGGCCCCGGCACTCTCCGGGGCCGCCCACCGCACCACTCAATCCCGGAGAAACCCGTAGCAGCCCGCACACCCCCGCCGATCAGCAACCGGCTCAAACCCCGACTCGCGACCGCGCTGTTCCGCCGCTATCTGCGCGCCTGCATCCCGACCGGCCCGAACCGCGCTTCCCCGCTGGCCGGCACCCGCCCGGAGGCCGTCCTCGCCGAGATCCAGCGCGCCGGCCACCGCCACCACCACTGACCGACCCCCTGACCCGGAGGAGCATGTCCCACCCCGCCCCCTACCCGGTGCGACTGGCCGACGAGATCACCCGCCAGCTCGGCCAGCTCGCCGATCACCTCTCTCAGCTTCCCCCTCCCCAGGCCGCGCAGGTCATCGCCCGAGTTCTCGATCCGGACGCCGGAGTCCTCGGCGGCGTCGCCCACCTCGTCGCCACCGGCAGCGTGTTCGCCAAGGACCAGGCCGAACGAGGCGCCCTCCCCGCGGAGGTATGGCTCGCTCTGGGCCGCGCCTCGAACGAACTGCACGACATCACCCTCGACCTGGACGAACACAAGGACACCCTGCAGCACGTCGGCACCCAGCCCGCCACCACCGCGGCGAAGCCCCCGGCACCCGCACCGCTCGTCATCCGGCGGCACCGGTGAAGAAGAAGCAATGGCAGGGCTGGGGGCCAAGCGAACAGGCCGAGCAGCACTACCTTGTCCAGCCCCGGACCCTCGCCGGCGGCGGCGACGTCCGCCACGTCGCGGCGTTCCTGCGCGCCTCGGGATGGCGGGACAAGTCCAAGACGAACGGCCCCCTGCTCATGGAGAGCCCCGACCGCACCGTCCGTGTCGCCTACGACCCCTACGTCCTTCCCGGCGGGTGGACCATCCACGGCAGAGCGGACGGCCCCAAGGGCGAGTGGTCGGCGCACCTGGGCCGGCAGACCCCGGTGGAGATCGTCGCCGGTCTGACCGACGCCCTCACCCGCCCCCGCTCCGCCCACGCTCCCAACGTCTGGGCACCGTTGCAGGAGCAGAACTGGCACACGCGTTTCGAGGGCGAGCACTACACCGCGACCAGCCCCGACGGCACCACGTGGATGCAATACCACCACAGCCCCGACGGTATGGCGATGTGGTGGACCGGAGCGAAGGACAAGCAGGGAAACGGGTGGACGGCCAACTTCACGCCCAACACCCCGATGCACCTGGTGCAAGCCTTCTCGACCGAACTCGCCAGCCCCGATCCCGTGATGCGCCCGCGCGGACGCGTACCGCACAGCGCGCAGATCCGTACCTGGTCAGTCTCCGTCAAGCCCTCCCAGCTCGGTGCGTGGCAGCAGGCCCGGATCACGGCCGCCCGCGCCGCCACCTGGGCCCGCAACAGCGCCCGAAGCACCCGGCCACGCACCACCGCCCGTCCCTACACCCCGGCCGACGGCGCCCGGACCCGCCGCTGACCCGATGCCCCGTCCCAAGGAGCCCGATGCCCGCACTCACCCCGGACACCATCCACACACTGACCGAAACGCTGTCGGACCTCACCGACTACCTGCGCGAGAACCCCGACCCCGTGGAGGCCCTCGCCCTCGTCGAGCCTCTCCTCGACGAGTACACGGGCCTGCCCGTCCAACTCGCCGACACGCTGCGCGCCCTCGCCCGTGCCCTTCAGAACCACACGGACGTCCCGCGCACCGCGCAGGTCGACCTTCTGATCACCGAGTTGCGCACGGCCGCGTGGGAGCAGACCGACCAGCACACCCTCCACTACGTCCTGGACGACCTCCGCGACCTGTACGGCAGCGCCGGCACGAGCGAGCCGGGGTGCTGCTGGTGCCGCTGAGCGAACGGCAGCTCGCCGCGTACGCAGACAAGCACGCCGGGCGCATCCCGTTCGACACCAGCCCCCGCCACCTCGCCGGCCCCGGAGACGCCCGCCACGTCACCCACGGTCTGGCCGCCGCCGGATGGAGCGCCGTCTCTGACCCCCTGAGTGCCGAGATCGTCCTGCGCAGCCCCGACCTGCGCCACCGCCTCCAGTTCGACCCGCAGTCCGCCACCTCCGCGTGGTGGCGGCTGCGGGCGGAGCCCAACGACACCGGGCCCGGCTGGTACGCCGAGTTCGGCGAACTCGTGCCCGCCGAGGTCCTCGCCTGCTTCACGGACACCCTCGTCGTCCCGCCGCCACAGCAGCCGGACCCGTGGCAGGCGGTGACTGCGGCGGGGTGGCACCGCGACTCAGACGGCACGGCGTACTCGCCGGACTCCATGTGCCACATCGAGCTGCGCCCGCTGAGCGAATTCCGCGACCGGCCGTCCTGGCACGTCGAGACCCGTGAGCCCGGCCACGGAGAGTTCCACGGCCCTCGCATCTGGCACGCCTACTTCGACGAACGCACCCCCGCCCACCTGGTCGGATCGTTCCTCACGGCGCTGGCCGACCGTAGCCCCCTCCAGCGCGGCATGTATGACCGCACCGGCCATTACAGCGCTGTGCAGGAGCCCAGCCCACTGCGCCCACAGCAGGTGGTCGACGCCCACGCCGCGCGCCTCAAGTCCCTCGGCGCGCAGGCACGCTCCGCCCGCCGTCAGCAGACGAAACCCGCGACGACCCGGGCGAACGCCAGCACCGCGCAGTCGGCCGCTCGCCGCTGAACCGACAGGACTCCTCCCCATCTCCTTCGACCACCACGCACACCGCGACTTCCTGCGCCACCTCGACGACTATCTGAGCGACAGCAAGAAGATCCTCGACGCCTGGGACGCCTACTCCGACGAGCACACCGACCTCGACGGCTGGCCTTACGACGACCACGCCTACGGCATGCGCGCGAGCCAGCGCGACGCCGACACCCTCACGGCGTTCGAGCCGCTCCGCTACGGCGCCCGTCACCTGCTGGCCACCGCCGAGACACAGCTGGCCCTGCTGCCGGAGAACACGGTGCAGAGCCGCTGGGTCTACCAGTTGGGCGTCCTGCGCGACGCCCTCGACCGGCTCGACGAACTGCACGAGCAGTGGCTGGAGACCCGAGACGCCCTTCCCGCCAGCGCCAAGCCCGGCACCGCCGACTTCGACGACGCCCTCGCCGAGCATCACGCCGAATCGTGGAGCTACCTCGATGACTGGGCCACTCACGGCAAGGCGCTCCGGGAGATCAACTCCGCTGCTCGCAAGGCCCGTTCGCCTCTGGCCCCCATACCGGTCCCCGCCCCCGTCCGGCGGATTGCGGCACGGAAGTGAGCATGCCCCCGGCTCCCGAGACCGTCGAGGTCGACTTCATCGCACGTCGTCACCTCGCGGGCGGCGGTGATCCCGCATGGATCACCGTCCCCCTCCACCGTGCCTGCGGCTGGAGTCACGGCAACGACCCCCTGATGCCGCGCGTCCTGCTCGCCAGCCCCGACCAGAAGGCCCTCCTGCGCCTGGAGCCCGACCTTGACGGACAGTGGTGGACCGTGAGCCACGCTGCGGAGCCGGACCGGCCCGCCTGGTACGCGAGCTTCGGCGCCCGCACGCCCGTCGAACTCATCGCCGCCGTCACCGACACCCTCACCGACTCCGCCTCAGCAGTGAGCGCGCCGTCCGACCCGTACGAACCGCTCCGGCAGATCGGTTGGTCACCGTACGGCGACGACGGCCTCGTATCGCCCGACAAGGCGGCGTACGTCGAGCGCCTGGGAACGCCGGATGATCCGGGGGCCTGGTTCGTCACCGTCACGCTCGGCCTGCATCAGAAGGTGTGGCAGGCCCGCTTCGGCGAGCACACTCCCGCGCGCCTGGTCACCGCGTTCACCGCCGCGCTCGCCGATCCGGCCCCCGTAGCACGCACCGACAGCGTGCGCAGTCTGCCGACCCATGACCCGAATGTCGTCACCCGCCGGACCACAGACGTGCTCGCCGTACTCGTCGCCGGGGCGCTGGAAGAACGCGTCCACACCCTCGCTGCCCGGCAGACCGCCCCGCCGACCAAACCGATGCCCTCGGCGCCTGCGCCGGTCAAGAACGGCCGCAGTCGCTGATCCCCCGTCCCCGCCCGGAAGCACGTAGCCCTTGCCCTCTTCCTCCTCCTCGAACAGTTCCACCGACGGGTACGACCTCGTTCTGCGCCTCCTCCTCGGCGTACTCGCGATCGTCGTCCCCCTCGCCCACCTCGCCTGGCTATCGGGCAACATCACCGCCTACCTCACCGGAGCCGACTGGGCGCCGTACCAGCCGACCGCCGCCCTGCTCCACCCCGAGCAGGTCTGGCCCGGTGCGGGAGAAACGTCCCTGCTGATCGGCGCCCGCATCGTGCCCGTCCTTCTGCTCCTCGCCCTCGGCGCGGCGGTCGGCGTCGTATGGGCCCGGCACAAGAGCCGCAGCGGCGGCCGGAAAAAGAAGATCACAGACATGGCCAAGGCCCGGGACATCGAGCCTCTGATGGCCAGGGCGATCACCGACAAGGCCCGCTCCCTGCGGCCGAGTCTGAAGGACGCCAAGAACATCGACGCGAACGACACCGGCATCCTCCTGGGCAACCTGCAGGGCACCAGGCACGAGGTGCGCATGGGGTTCGAGGACGTCGCCGTCGCGATCATGGCACCCCGGTCCGGCAAGACGACCTCGCTCGCGATCCCCTCCATCCTGCACGCCCCCGGCCCGGTGCTGCTCACCAGCAACAAGGCCGCCGGCGATGCCTTCACCACGGCCTACGAAGCGCGGGCGAAGGCGGGACAGGTGTGGACCATGGACCCGCAGCAGATCGCCCACGCTGCCCGCGAGATGTGGTGGAACCCCCTGGCCGGCGCGACCACCCTGGACGGGGCGAACCGGCTGGCGGGGCACTTCCTCGCCGCGAGCGTGGATGCGTCCCAGCAGGGCGACTTCTGGTCCAAGGCCGGCAGCAACATCCTGTCCCAGCTGCTCCTGGCCGCGGCTCTCGACGAGCGGCCGATCACCGACATCCTGCAGTGGCTCGCCTTCCCTGCCGACCGGACCCCGCTCGACATCCTCCGTGATCACGGTTTCGCCGCCGTCGCTGCGCAGTTGAAGGGCACCGTCGAGGGGCCGCCCGAGACCCGCGACGGCATCTACGAGACCGCCCGCCAGTACGCCGCCGCACTGCTCAACTCCGAGATCGCGGCCTGGGTGACGCCGCAGAAGGACGTCCCCGAATTCCAGCCGGCGCAGTTCGTCACCTCCACCGACACGCTCTTCCTGCTCAGCAAAGACGGAGGCGGCGGCGCCTCCGCGCTGATCGCGGCGTGCGCGGACTCGGTGATGCGCGCCGCGACCGCCCAGGCCGAACGCGCCGGCGGACGCCTCGACCCGCCCATGCTGGCGATCCTCGACGAGGCCGCCAACGTGTGCAAGATCAGCGACTTGCCGGATCTGTACTCCCACCTCGGGTCGCGCGGGATCATCCCGATCACGATCCTGCAGTCCTACCGCCAGGGCCAGAAGGTCTGGGGCGACGCCGGCATGGACGCCATGTGGTCCGCCTCGACCGTGAAGGTCATCGGCTCCGGTATCGACGACCCCGACTTCGCCGACAAGCTCAGCCGCCTGATCGGCGACCACGATGTCGAGACCACCTCGACCTCCCACTCGGAGTCCGGCAAGTCGACCTCCGTGTCTATGCGGCAGGAGCGAATCCTGCCCCCCGACGCGATCCGGGCCCTGCCCAAGGGCACCGCGCTGTGCTTCGCCACCGGCATGCGCGCCGCGATGCTCGACCTGCGTCCCTGGTACCTGGAGCCCGGCGCCGACGAACTGTCCGCCGCCTCCGCCCGCGCGTCGAAGGCCATCACCGCCCGCGCCATAGCCAAGCACGCACCCCACCAGGGCGACTACGGCACGGCAGCCTGACCGGACTGCGACACACCCCCGGATCGCGCTCACCGTCCCCAACTCTCCGGAGCAATATGGCTCTCACCGACCACCACGACATCTTCATCGGCTCGACCGGCGACGGATGGACCTTCGTCGTCCTCAACCGCCCTCTCCCCAACGCCGCCCGCATCCTGACCGGCGCGGGATTCACCGCCCGCGAGCACCAGGGCCGCACCCTCTACCTCCTGCCGCCCGAGACCGCCGAGGACGCGCACGAGCGCGCCGGTGTCGCGGCCTACGGGCTCATGGCCCACACCCTGGACCTCGTCGACCTGGCCTGGACCACGCGCCAGCACAGCACAAGCCCGGATGCCCAGCCCGACGTGACCATCCGCTTCACCGACCACGCGGTCACCGCGACCGCGGCCACGGGCCAGGCCAGCGCCGTCCTCGTCCAGTACGGCTTCGTACCAGCGGTGGCCCAGCGGCAGTACGCGCTGCCATCCCGACTCGGTGAGCGCGATGCCCTCAGCGCTGCTGTCCGCGCCGAGGCCCACCTCTACGCCGACGGCGTCAGCGTGCGCATCGACCTCGGCATCGCGACCTGGCAGGACATCCCACCGGCGCCATCCCGCCCCGGTGCCGCCCCCGAGGCGCGGCGGGCGCTGTGGGAGGCCGACTTCCACAGCGCCACCCCCGCCCACCTGGTCGCGGCCTTCGCCACGGCCCTCGCCGATCCGGCGCCGGTCTCCCGTGAACGCGCCTGCGTGCCGCGCGAGTGCCACGCCCACCTGCGCCCGCTGAAGCCGGACGCCCCTGCGGCACCCCAGGCCACGGCGGCGCCCACGCCGCGGGACCTCGCCCGTGCCCGGGCGGCTCGCGGTCCTGCACTGGCGACCGTCAGCGTTCCTCGCTGGTCGACCACGACACGGCCGCCCGCCGTTGCTGCCCCCGCCGTCACGCCGGGCCCGCGCCGCTGAACATGTCCGCCGCCGGGATCCAGCCCGACACAGCCACCGAAGGCCGCAGCTGTACGGGCTGACTGGCCGGCCCTCTCGTGGCCGCCTCCCCGCCGCCCAACCCAGTACGGCGGCAAGCGCAGTCCGGTGCCGGACGGGCGGTTCCACCGCCCCGGCGCGAACGACGAACGGCAGCCCCCTACTGATCCCCGTTTGGGAGTCCTACCTGTGCGCAACCCACCTTCTGCCACTGAGGTGTTGTCGGT
This sequence comes from Streptomyces sp. NPDC001027, assembly GCF_040299045.1. Classification (NCBI taxonomy): domain Bacteria; kingdom Bacillati; phylum Actinomycetota; class Actinomycetes; order Kitasatosporales; family Streptomycetaceae; genus Streptomyces; species Streptomyces sp. NPDC001027. The sequence goes on along the minus strand of NZ_JBEPBI010000004.1, from coordinate 56,925 downwards.
CTCCGCCGCAGACGGCACTCGTCTGTCCGCCTACCGCGACACTCCGGTGCGCCCGCGTCCCGGCGGCGCGACGGTCGTGCTGGTGCACGGTGCGTCCGTCACCGCGGACCTGTGGCGTGTCCACGCCCGGCACCTGACCAGCATGGGCCTGACCGTCGTGCGCTACGACCAGCGCGCGCACGGTCACACCCCGCGCGGCCAGGCACCGCTGACGATCCGGCAGCTCGCCGACGACCTGCACCAGATCCTGACCCACCTCGTCCCCGACGGGCCGCTCGTGCTCGCCGGCCATTCCCTGGGCGCCCTCATCCTGCAGGAACTCGCCGCCCTGCACCCCCAACACCGGGCCCGCGTACGGGGCATGGTGCTGCTGTCGGCCACCGCACGCGGGGCGAGCGTGCTGCCCGGCCGCAGCCCGCGTGCCCTGCTTCTGGCCACCGGACGCAGCCTGTTCGCCCTGACCTGCACCCACGCTCCCCAGGCCGTGGACCGGCTGCGGCACCGGCTGCCCACCACACACCCCTACAGCCTTGCGCCCCACCCTGAGCGGCCGGCCGACGGGCCACCGCCGTGCCGCCACGGTATCCGCCACACCCACACCCGCGATCTCGCCGACCTGTGGCAGTGCCTGCGTGGCTACCAGCCGCGCGACGCCACCGTGCTCAACCAGTTCGGCGACCGGCTGCTGCTGATGGCCGGCGCGGACGACCGGCACATCCCCGCCGCCCACACCAAGCAGCTGGCCGCCCAACTCCCTGCCGCCCGCCTGGAGATCCTCCCCCGCACCACGCACGCGCTGCCCATCCGCCACCCCGCGCTCATCAGCGACCGCATCGCCCGCCTCGCCGCCGAACCGGGCCCCCACCCTCCTCACCCCCAGGACCGATCATTTCCGAACTCCCTGCCTTCCGAGCAATTTCACTAGGTGCCGGTATCCAGTCCAGCGCCATGCTCGCCCTCTCCGCACAAGGCATACTCCCGAAGGTCGACTACGCAATTTTCGCCGACACGGGCTGGGAACCAAGAGCCGTTTATTCCCACCTCGACCGACTGGAGCGAGAAATAGCTAGACCCGCAGGCATACCAATCCTCCGCGTATCGTCCGGAAACATACGCAAGGATGCCCTGGACCCCGACCACAGATTTGCGTCAATGCCACTCTACGTCCTGAACAAGGACGGAAAGCCGGGCATGACCAGGCGGCAATGCACCGGGGAATATAAAATAAAGCCGATCAAGAAAAAGGTTCGCGAAATACTCGGCTACCCCTATCCGATACGCATCCCAAAGGGCGTCTTCGTCGAGCAGTGGGTCGGCATCTCCACCGACGAATTCCACCGGGCCAAGGACGCCGACGTCAAATATATGCGCAACCGGCACCCGCTCATCGACATGGGCTGGTCACGGTCCGACTGCATCCGCTACCTGACGTCGCTCGGTCTGGCCGACACCCCGAAATCGAGCTGCCTCGGATGCCCGTTCCACGGAAACGCCCAATGGCGCAACATCCGCGACAACTCCCCGGCGGAATGGGAGGACGTAGTGGAGTTCGACGCGGCCATCCGCAAGGGAAACGCCCGCGCCAACGCCACCGGCAACCGTCTGCTCGGCGAGGCGTTTCTCCACCGCTCCCGCGTCCCTCTCAGCGAAGCCCCGATCGATCACGTCACCGCCGCCGAATGGGCGGCGATGCAGCAAGAACTCACCGAGAGCGGACCGGACCTTCAGGAGCTGGAGCAGGGCGTCATCGACGGCTGTTCCCCGTGGGCCTGCCGCAGTGAAGTCGAGCCAGTACAGGACGACTTCGGACTGACCTCTTGACCATCCTGGACCTGTTTGCAGGACCGGGGGGATGGAGCCACTCACTTAACGTCCTCGGCGTACAGGACGTGGGCCTGGAATGGGACGAATGGGCCTGCAAAACCCGCGCGGCAGCAGGACAGTTGACCATTCGCACCGACGTGGCGCTGTATCCCGTGTGGCCCTTCCTCGGAAAAACCGCCGGGCTCATCGCGAGCCCTCCCTGCCAGGCATGGTCCATGGCCGGCAAGCGCCTCGGCCTGGTGGACCAACCCCTGGTCCACCAGGCGGTCGCCGACCTCGCCACCGGCCGCGACACCCGCACGCAACTCCTGGCCGCCTGCCGCGACGAGCGCTCCCTGCTCGCGGCCGAGCCGATGCGCTACCTGCACGCCCTCAACACGGTCGGCGAACCGGAATGGGTGGCCATGGAGGAGGTCCCCGACGTGCTGCCGCTGTGGCGCCAGTACGCGGCCGTCCTGCGCGGCTGGGGGTTCTCGGTCTGGTACGGGATCCTCAACGCCGCCGATTTCGGCGTTCCGCAGACGCGAAGGCGGGCGATTCTGCTCGCCTCCCGGGTCCGTACGGCACAGCCTCCAACGCCGACGCACTCACAAGTCGCCGAGCCCGAATCACTGTTCGGTCCGGGCCGCGCCCGCTGGGTGAGCATGGCCGAGGCGCTCGGGTGGGGCGCGACCGACCGGCCCGTCCCCACCGTTTGCGCCGGGGGCGGGCCCGGCGGCGGGCCCGAGCCTTTCCCTTCGGGCTCCCGAAAGACGCTGTCCGATGCCCGGGAGCGCGGCACCTGGATGCCCCGGCCGAACGGAGTGGTTCTGCAGTCCCGCCGCGAAGGCGCAGGGTGGGCGGCGCGACACGGCACCCGTGAGAACCGTGCCGCCAACGCTCCGGCGCCGACGTTCACCGCCGAGGCCCACCGTTGGTCTTGGTCGCTGCGCAGCAACAACCAGGCCAACGCCACCATCCGGTCCATCGAGGAGCCGGCGGGAACGCTGTTCTTCGGACACCGCGCGAACGAGTGCACGTGGGTCGCGGAACCAGCCGCTGCGCCGACACCGAACACGGAGACCCCCACCGTGCCGGAGCCGATCCGGATCACCGCCCGCGAGGCGGGCCTCCTGCAGACCTTCCCCGCCGACTACCCCTGGGCCGGCAACAAAGGCCAGGTCTTCGGCCAAATCGGCAACGCGGTCCCACCGTTGCTCGCTGGCCATCTCCTCGCCCCGCACCTCGGCGTCACCCTCGACCCCGACGACTTCACCTTGGCTGCCTGATGCCCCACAGCCCCGAACCGAACAAAGACGACCTCGACGACCTGCCCGACACACATCCGCCGCAGCCCGTGCGCTACGCCGAGCAGGCCCTCCTCGGTGCCCTCCTCCTCGACCCGCATCGGCTCGGCAGCGTGACCGGGATTACCGCCGACTCGTTCTCCAACGCCATGCACGCCGCCCTGTTCGCCGCGATCAGCGCCCTGCCCCGGCCCGATCCGGCCGAGCACGCGAAGAACACCAAGTGGCTCAACCAGGTGCTCGCCGCCGGCCGCGAGCAGGCGCGCGGACTGTCCGTCTCATACCTGCACACCCTCATCCAGATCTGCCCCTGGCCCCGCCACGCGCCGGCCTACGCGCGCATGGTCGAGGCCGAACACGCCCGCCGCCGTCTGGAGGCCGCCGCGGAACGCCTCGTCCAGACCGTCCACGATGTCTCCTTCCCGCACCCCGTCCAGACGGTGCTCGCCGAGGCCGACGCGCTCGCCGCGGTCGTGGACGACATCGCGAGCCGCTTCCCTCCGCGCGCCGGCGTCCTGCCCCGCACCACGGCACCGCCGCTGGCTATCGCGCCCGACTACACCGAGGCGGTCGAGGAGGAGCAGCTGCTGCTCGCGACCGCCACCGCGCACCCCGCAGATATCGAGTCCGTCCGGTGGCTGCTCCCCGAGGACTTCAACCGGCCGCTGCACGCCGGACTGTGGCAGTGCCTGACCGCCCTCGCTCGCCGCCGCGAGCCCGTCGACCCCGTCACCGTTCTGTGGGAAGCCCAGCAGCGCGGTCTGCTGGACGACGGAAGTGAACCGGGCGAGGTGCTCCGCCTGCTGGCCGAACCGGCCGGGTCCGTGGAGCACTGGGGCGAGCGGGCCCTGCAGCGTTCCCTCCTGGCCACCGCCGAGCACACCGGCCGGCGTATCGAGGCGTACGCCGGCGACCCGGCGAACACCCCGTTCCAGCTCGTCGTCGGCGCCCGCCGCTCCCTCGCCGACATCGGCGCCGTCCGCACCCGCTGGCAGCACGCCACCGGAACGGTCCCCACCTCACGACCGCGCCCCGCACCCACCATCCGTGCCGGTCCGCCGACCACCACAGCCGCGCGCCCCGCCCGCGCCGCGCGAGCAACCCGATAGCACCCCGCATACGCCAGTGGCCGGACCCACCCAAGGCCCGGCCACCGGCAGAAGAGACGACACCCAACGTGACTCCCACCATCGACGCCCACGTCCGCCTCGACACCCACCCCACCCATCCCAGCGCCGTGACCGCCGTCCTGACCGGCGCCCAGGCACACATCGCCCACCTGGGCCTGGAGGCAGCCGACTGGACCGTCGTCGCCGACAACGTCCTGGCCCTGGTCCGCATCGACCACGAGGAACCCCACTGGGCCCAGGACGCAGCCCAGCGCCTGTCTGCCGAAGGCATCACCGTCGAGATCACCCCTCGGCTCCGGGAGGCCATGGCCGAGGAATGGACCTGGGCGAACTACCCGATGCCCTGGTGCACCCGCAGCGAAATCCGCGAGGTCTCCAATCAGGCGCAGAAGATCCACGACGACATCCGCCACGGCCACCTCCTCATCCACGCCCACGCCCACGACGGCCACACCACCGTCGCGGTCGGCACCTACCTCCACCGCAACGGCAAGTCCGTCTACCTCCACGGCGAGGACCACCTGCGCCAAATCGCCGACACCTTCGACTCACCCGCTGGGGCCATGGTCGCCTTCGAGAAGATCCACGGCGCCGAGATGCGCCCCGGCCCGGCGCCCCTGACCGACACCGAACGCGCCGCCGCCGAAGCCCGCACCCCACTCGCCTGCACCACAGCCAAGCCCGAACCGGCCCGCCCGGAGCCGGAGACCGTCCCTGCCTACCTGGCCGATGCCGGCGACCACGACGCCATCCTCGACACCTTCCTCGATGCACACGGCGACTGGGAGAAGTGGCGCACATGGACCGACGACACCACCCACGCCATCCACGAATCACAAACCCTGCGGATCGAACGCGTCCACGAGGCCGACCCTCGCGAGACGGCCTGGACCGTCGCCGCCTATGAGTCCCCCGTCTCCGACCGGATGTGGCACCTCACCCTGACCGGCGCCACCCCGGCCGCCGTCCTTAAGGCCCTTCTGAACGGGCTTGCCGAGGAAGACGCCTGGGAAACCGCCATCGGCAGCCCGGCCACCGAGAAGACCGTCACCGCAGCCACCCGCCCCCTCGCCGACGCCGGCTGGAAGCACACCGCGGACGGACGCTGGATGCGCTGGGAAACTCGCAAAAGCGATGTAGGCGTCCAGTTCGACGCCTTCGCCGCCCAGAACCCCCACAGCATCCTCGCCACCTGGACCCTGTGGGCTGGCCCAAGCATCGAGCACCCCACCTGGACCATCACGGCCTCCTCCTACACACCCGCCGCGCTCCTGGCCGGCCTCGCCGAGAACCTCGCCCACGGCACCGGTATGCGGACGCACACCCCCGTGAAGGTCAAGTCCACCGTGCACGTCACCACCACCCCCACGGCGCTACCTCCGACAGCCACCACAGCTCAGCCCAGCCGATCCCGCTGACGGGGCTTGACCGATCGCGTGTCTCCGCAGCTCAGAAGGCCGTACTGCGGGTCTCTACGAACGGCCGCTTTCGTATGACGGACACGCGTGAAGCTCCAACGCTGGTGATCACCCCGGGGGTGCTCCGTCCCGTACGGGTGGACTCCCGTCGTACCGGCGCGACCCATGACGCTGCCCTGCAAGACTGTCCGTGCTAGCTCAGGGTGGACGGCAGGACGGGCATGAGATGGCCGGCACGACAAATGACCCCTTCGGCGCCTACACCGAGGAGGCCGAGTTCTTCCACGAGCTTCCCCAAGGCGACCTCGACGAGTACCTGCGGCCGTTCGAGGCAGGACTGCTGATGGCGGCCGGCCGCATGCTGGCCGTCTGCGCCTACCGCGACGCCTCACACGACGCAGACCGTCCCTTCGACCGCAGCGAGAAAGACGCCACGGCCACGGTGCTGAACCTGCTGCCCGAGACGTGCGACGACCAGGACCACACCTTCCGCAGGGATGTGGCGCGCGCCTTCTGGGACCTGGCTGACGACCTCGCAGCCGGGCGCGCCCCGCTACCGCGCTGCCAGGCCGAGACCTGGGCCCTCAAGGTCATGCTGGACGCAGCGCCCCGGATGTGCGCCGCCGACGACGAGGAACTGACCGCGGTCGGCGTGCCCGTCCCCTCGGGCACAAACGAATCCTCCTACCGGGCCCCGTACTTCGAAGAGGAAGCCTGGGCGTTCGTCATCGAGAACGCGAAGTACACCATCCCCGAGGCCCAGCCGCCGGCCTCCACCAAGAAGACGGCGCACGGTGCCGAGGAGGCTAGCGCGGTTTCGGAGCCCGAAGGCGGCTGGGACGCCCCCGCCTACTGGTTCTCCCCCTACGGCATCACCCGCCCCCGAGACGCCGAGCGAGGCCACCCGGACTGGGCCGACACGCCCGATCAGGGCCCCTCGCCATCAGGGCTGCCCAGCATCGAACGGGCCGCGCATCTCCTCGGGCTGGGCGACGACTTCGACCCGTGGCGAGCGGCAGATAGCGATGTGCTGCGCCCCCGGCTGCGGACGATGGCGGATACCTTGACTCCGCTGGCGGCCCGGCTGCTAACAGTGGCCGCCGAGATGGTGGCCGAGCGTGGCTGGCATGACCTGCTCGCCCACGGCGACCAGGTCTTCGCGCGCCCCGACGACGAGGACGATGCCTGGGGACTGGAGGAGTCCTTCCTTCTCCAGCTGCCGCCGCTGTGCGATGGCCAGTCCGCCGCCTGGCGCCTAGCCATGGTGCGAGCAGTACAGAACCTGGCAGATGACCTGCGCTCGGGACACGCCCCGCTGCCCACCTGCACCGCCGAGGAACTCGCGTTCCACCTGATCCTGTCCGAGGCCCAGATGGTCCTGGACTACCTCGACGACAACGATGGATACGCCCAGGCCGTGGGCCTGCCGACCGGCGACCGGTTCACCGTCCGCCACCGCACCTTCGACCACTGGCGAGAAGCCTTCCTGCAGGACGAAGACGTCTTGCTCCACTACGACCAGGCCCTCGCCGGCATCGCCGCCGACCCCGACCACCCTGTAAGCCAACAAGCCGGCACCGGAGACCTACGCCCCCGGGCCTGGTTCGCACCCTTCGGCAACATCCGCCCCCGCGCCCCTCGCCCCCTCACCGACCAGGACCGCGCACGCCTCGCCGACGCGGATCCCGACGTCTTTTTCGCCAGCACCCCGTCCCTGGCCGAAGCTCCCATCCCGTCCGCCGAGGCGGACACGGCCACCGTGCTGCCCGACGGGCTCCGCGATGAATTCGAGCACTTCACCGGCCTGGCCCAGCGCCGCTTCTTCGACGAGCCGTGCGCCATCGCTATGGCCGCAAGCCTGGACCGTCTCCTAACGCGGCTCTTCGACACCGACACCGTGGTGCCCTTCGACATCTGGCCGCTCAACCCCCGCGCCAGCGCCGTCAAGAAGGGTCTGCTGCTCGTCGACCCCGACTTCTGCCTTCAGGGATACACGCGCACATGGCGTCTGAGCGCCGACCGTACGGACCGCGCGGCACGCGAGTGGGCCGTCGCCCTCATGGAGGACTGCGCCAAGTACATCCTGGCCAACCACGGGCACACCGCCATGGACCGCCTTCGAGGCGGCCCGCCAGCCCCGCCCCTGGACCCCCAGCTCTACGACGTGCTCTCCGCTCGCCTGCGCGAACTCGCACGGGACCTCACCACAGCCGGCCTACTGCGCCACCGCACCCGCCACCTCGGCATGAGCAGCGCCCAGCTCGCCGAGGAAGCCATCCTCCCCGAGCCCCTGGTCACCGCCTGGCTCGCCGGTGCTCCCGTCACCCCCTCCCAGCTCCTGCGCTGCGCCCCGGCCCTGCAGTTGTCCGAAGACGTCCTACTCGAAGTGCTGGACGGCAAGCGAGACACGGCGTACTGGCCACTGCCTGTTCCGCCACAAGACCAGCAAGGCTGCCCCGAGTGATCACGTTCGGCGTGGACGCCCCCGCACAGCCTTTCGAGGACCATTGAATCGCGCAGCTAATCACTCACCGCTCGGCCTCGTAAAGAACTCGGACGCCGGAGGGTTCAGCACTTCAGTCGACTTCGCCGTAGCCGCTTAGAAGCACCGGACGGGGCCCGGCTCCCGGGGGATGGCGGCAGCGCGCTCCTCATCCGCCATCCGCTGCTGATCCCGCTTCAGGGCGTCCGATCGGGCTTCGGGGGTGACAGCCCCACCAACCGTGATCGCCGCCGTATCGGGGACATGGGTGAGGGAGTACCGGATGGGAGAGCGGCTGGAACGCGATGGCAGGTACAAGCGGGCGACACCGGGCGGCAGCTCGGCACGCAGCGCTCCGTGCCAGCGGATCCACAGCGCGGGACGCCCGCGGAGGGCCTCGTCGCGGAGCTTGTCCACGGCGGTGCTGTCGTCCGCACGGTCGATCTCCACAGCGACCGGAGGGCCGTCCTTGCGAACCAGGCGGAGATCCAGGTAGGCAGACCAGGGCGGCGACCAGTAGATACGGCAACCCCCACTCATCCGGCGAGGCGGGTCGATATAGCGCATCGGCGCCTCCCATCTGCACCTCCAGCCTGACGCCGTCGCCCACTCCGCCACTGCGCGGGTGATGCACAGGGTTGCCTCCTTACCGGTCAGGCCGGCGAAGGAGAAGCGGGTCTCGGACAGGTGTGTGCGTAAGGCCGCGGCGAGGAACTCGGGCTCGCCAGCCGCCGTCGGTTCGAGAGCCATCCGCCGATTCTCCGCCCAGGCACTGACAACAGCCGGGCATTGCTGCCGAACAGCGGGAACATGCACGGACTGAGCCCGACACGGCGTCCCCTGAAGTGCCCACCGTCGTCATCACGCGGGACGCGGCCAGCGGGTAGGCGACGCGATCGCTGTTGAGGGAGGACGGCGGCAAGCTTGCGGCCGATGGTGAGCCAGTCGACGCCGACGAGCGCTAGGTCGATCGCGTCAGCGCGGCGCTTCGCTATGGCGGCATGCTGCGCCTTGGTGGGACGGGCCACAGGCCGGGACCTCCGGTGTAGGCCCCCGCGCCCCGTTCATGATCCCACTACCGGGCTATGAAGACCGTTCCTCTGCCCAGCCGTAGACGCCTTCTGCCATCGGAGCCGTCCTCCACGCCACCATGGGCCCGCTTTTACCGTCAACGACGATCTCGTCGAATACAGCGGGAAGTACGCCAGCGGGCAAGGGCTCCACCACTTCTCGGTAGAGAGGATCTGTGACGGCCAGAACCATCGCGTCGGTCCGCTCGTGCATAGCCTGCCGGAAGGAGTACGAGTCCAGCAGCCGTGTCGCATCGTTCAGTTCTTGGCTCTGCCAGCCCTGCGCGGTCACCGAGCCGGCCTCGAAGGGGGCCATGGCAACTACGATTCGCAGCCTGACGAGCACGGAAGTTGGCATCATGCGGTTCATCTCGCGCAACTGGATGGGGCCCTGAAGCAGCAGCGATCGCAGGACTGGCACCAAGGGGAAGTTGCCATCGATCAGTTCGAGCAGCGAATCCCCGCGATCCGTTCGATGCCGGTGCGCCTTGTCGACACCAGCAGATGCCAACACGGCATCGGTGAAGTCGTAGACCACTTGCCGAATTTGCATCTGTACGGAGTCGCTGTGAGAAGCGAATCTCTCAACGTCGAGCAGTAGCGCCCACCCTTTCACCTGTCCTCCCTCCACCGGACTGCTGGAGGCAAGCGCGGACTGCTCCGCCTCGGCAGCGCAGAGCCACAAGGCGTGTATAGCCTCCAGTTGCTGCTCAACCGTAAGACTCGGCGCGCGCGACGCCAGGATCTCAAGGAGAGCGTCCACTACATGCCATTGCGGAAGCCGAGGGCTGCAGAAGGCATCGTGTATCGAACTCCGCGATACCCCCGCATCGCGCAACTCCTGGGCCATTGTCGTGAGGCTCGGACGACCCGCTTGGAGGTGCAGTCGGTGTAGAGCGTCGTTGAGCTCCCGGTGCTCCCGACCACTCAGCGTGGGTTTGCGCAGAACTCCCGGTCGCCCCACAGCCGCTCCTCGTCCAACGCCGTCCAGAACCGTCCAACAGCATGGCATCCCGGCCGAAGTTGGATGGGCTCATCCGGACATGTTCAGGGGTGACGTCTACCCGTCCATCGCCCCGAACCAGGCGGTGATGCTCGACGTACCGCCCGGACGGCCCGGTGGTACGCAGGAGGACGAACGACATGTGGACAAGGAAAACAGCCCAGCGGCTCGGAAAGGCAGCCCTGTTCTCGCTGATTCGTGGCGCCGCCACTGCGGTGGGTAGCGCCCTGGTGGCCGGCTGCGCGTGGTGGCTTCAGCGTCAGTAGCCGAACTCTGCCTAAGTGAGCCGGAGTTGTCCTGTGTCTGCCCCGGCCCCAAGGCTCCTGGGGCCGGTGACCATCTGAGCCAGAGGGCGAGTCCGGTTTCTGCGAGACAGCTGTCGAGCTCACTGCGACACCACGAGTTCAAGCTCAGCAGCCATGTCGCTCACGCTCGGGCATCAATTGCGGCGACCGAGGGGCGCAACATAGCCGAGGACCGCCGGTTAGCCAAACCGGCGATCCTCCGCATCATTGATGGTCCACCGCCACTACCTGCCCGTACGTCGGAAGGCGCCGCCACCACAACATCCACAGCCGCTTAGTCCCGCACGCATCCGCCTCACAGCTGCACGAGGCGGCTACCCCGCCGCGTAGCTGGCGCGGAAGAGGTCCACAGCCCGCTCCACGTCCCGCTCGGAGCGCAGCTGCACCTCCAGGTCGCCCGTGCCATGGTGACCGAGCCCCGTCACATCCCGGGTGAAGCCAGGCACGAGGTCGATCTCCCCCGGATCGGCCTTGAGGAAGACGAGGAGCTTGGTCTTCTGTGGCGGGCAGACGCAGGCGAAGTTCCGCAGCCTCTGATAAGCGCGGTACTGCTTGCGCTGCACCCGGCTGACGCCGTCACCGAGGCTGAGCAATACCTCGTCGACCGCCTCCGCCAGCTCCGCCAGCGCCCCGCTGTGCCCGCGGACAGGCGGCAGCACGGCCGCCCGCCGGCGAACCCGCTCGGCGGCCGACGTCCGTCCGCTGACAGATGCCACGGTCTCAAGACCAAGGAGGTCCTTGCCGAAGAAGCGGTAGCGAACCAAGTCGATGCTCCGTCGGTGCTCGCGTACGGCGTGCACGTCGTAGCGGGTGAAGTCGCCGGCGACGCAGATCAGCCTGGGCGCACTCCACAGCACCTGGGCCGCGGTCGTGGCCCCGAGCCGATCGCGGACCAGGTACTGGAACTCGGCCCGGTGGTCCATCAACCAGCCGAGGTAGAACAGCCCCTGGTTAATGACGCCGGAGTCCACACCCCGCTTGTACTCCACGACCACCGGCGCCCCGTTCTCGTCGAGGCCCAGCGAGTCGATCCGGCCGCCATGGAATCCCCGCGAGTTCACGATTTCTGAAGGTATCGAAATCTGAACTGTAGGTGCTGTTGGGGATTCGGAGGCTCTCTGACTGAGGGTTCGTGCCGCCGGCCCCTGCAGCTGGCGACGCGAACCCCACCGTTGATCAGCGGCGGCCGCAGCCTTCCGGCAGCCGGTCCACCCGCAAGATGATGAGACTCTTTGGAAACGCCAGTCCCGCTCGATGTACTCACTTCATTGCAGGTTCAACAAGAGGACGGCCGTCTACTGGATGCTGGCGCCGTTCGGCCTTGTTCACCCCCGGTGGCAGTCGACGCTGAGCGTCAATCGCTGACGAGACGCCAAAGCGATGTGACTTCCGCGGCCCGGGCGGCGTGGAGAGGATCGGCGGTGTCCCTCGCTTGTGGATGCCGTGGCCTGGTGTCAATTCTGTCCACCACGTGCAGGCTGGCGGCCTCGATGTCGGCCAGCAGCTCGCTGCGTGTCCTGAGCCCGAGGTGCTCGGCCAAGTCCGACAGGATGAGCCATCCCTCACCTCCCGGTTCGAGATGTGCGGTGAGCCCGTCCAGGAAACTCCGGAGCATGCTGCTGCCCGAGTCGTAGACGCCTTGCTCCACCGCGGAGGTAGGCCGGGCCGGAATCCAGGGCGGGTTGCAGACGACGAGGTGCGCCCGCGTGTCGGGAAAGAGACCGGGGCCCATGACGTCGATGTGCCCGGTGAGATGCAGTCGGCGGACATTCTCGCGTGCGCAGGCCAGGGCACGCGGGCTGATGTCGGTGGCCACCACGTGGTCGAGCCCCCGGCGGGCCAGGACGACTGCGAGCACTCCGGTGCCCGTCCCGAGGTCGAGCGCGGTGCGGCGACCCGCGCGACGGACCGCCGATGCGGGGAGCGGTGTCTGCGCAACAAGGTCGACGTATTCGCCCCTGACCGGGGAGAACACGCCATAGTGTGGGTGAATGCGAGCGCCGAGGGCCGGTACCTCCACGCCCTTCTTGCGCCACTGATGCGCTCCGACCACTCCCAGTAATTCGGTGAGCGAGACGGCCATCGGCTCGGATGGCGGACCGTACGCCTCGGCGCACGCCTGGCGCACGTCGGGAGCTCTGCGCAGGTCCAAGCAGTGATCCTCGTCCAGCAGAACGAGCAACCTGCCCAGCACGCGGGCACGGTGGCCGCGGGCCCGGCGGTGCAGGTGGAAGGACTCGGCCGGGCTGTCGCCCTGTTGGGGAGGTTTCCGGTCGATGCGGCGGCCCATCGCGTGTAGTAGTTGACGTGCGTTCTGGAAGTCGCCCCGCCACAGCAAGGCAGTTCCTTCGCAGGCCAGACGGTGAGCAGTGTCGGCTTTCATACGGTCGTCCGCGCCGATGACCCGGCGGGGAGGCGGTGTCGCGCTCTCGGAATGCCAACGGGCGGAACGGGGGGTGTTCGTCTCGGTCCAGCGGATGGTGGACACCACGTACTCCTCGTGATCGAACGTGCAGGGGCACGAAGAGCACTTCGACGAGGAGCAGGGCAAACGGCCTGTGCTGCAGCACAGGCTCGCGTGTCAGGGGGGGTAGGGCTACCGCTCCCGCGTCGAAGCGCGAGAGGAGAAGTCGCCGAGAACCATGCCGAGCGTCACGACCAGCCCTTTCAAAGAGATGAGGTGGAAAGGCTCGCACAGCCCTTTCGCCGCAGGCAAACCAGCCTTCGGGCACTGCCCGGCTCTACCCGGATGATGCGTTGAGGCCACCTTGGTTTCCGCCAGCGGCGGACAGTCCCCAGACCAGGGGATAACGATCTACTGGTGGAGTATTACCCGGTCGTCGTTTCGGTGCCTGCCGGGCTGGCCGCGCGGGTGTAGCGCAAGCTGGCCTGGGCGCTGAGGTTGAACATGGTGGCGATGCGGAGGGGATCGGGTCCGGCGGCGATCGCTTCTTCGAGGACCCGGTCCTGGCGGAGGCTGTCGGCCGTGGCGGGCAGCCCCTTGAACAGGCGCTTGAGCCAGAAGTCGCTGACCGGGCTCTTCCTCTTGGCTGTCTGCTGGGTGAGGAGGAGATGAGGGTTTGCCGAGTCGGGCCAGCGGGCGTCACGGTAGCGCCGGTACGTGCGGATGGCTTCGGCGGTGAAGTCGTCGAGGGGCCGGCTGACCTCGCCCCGCCGCAGGCGCCTGGTGCTCAGCTCGATGTCGGAGTCTTGGAGCATTCTGATCTCGTGCGGGAAGAGGGCGTGGATGCCGGTGAGGGCGACGACGGCCAGGAGGGCCGGGCTCTCAGCCGCGGCTCTGGCCACTTGTTTGAGTTGGTCTGCCGCGACCGGCGTGGGCGGGCTGACGAGGGTGTTGCCGGGCCTGATGCGTCGGGCCGGGTCGGCGAAGATCAGCCGCTGTGACTTGAGCGTCTTGAACATGTCCCGGAGCGCGACGATTTCGCGCTGGACGTTGTTCCGTTTGGACAGCCAGTCAGCGATGTCCTCGGGGGTGACCTGCCTCAATGTCGAGTATCGGGGGGCACAGTACTCGGCAGCGAACGGGACGATCAGCCGCAGGTGGATGTCGACTGTGTGAGGTGACCTGGGGCGGCGGCGGGGGGCTCCGTTGCGGAGGACGTCGAAGTAGGCGGTCACCTCAACGCGTATCTGCTCGGGAAGCACTGCGAGGTGAGATCGGACCAGTTGTTCGAGGGGGTCGGGTGCGTCGTCGAGCAGGATGTCGAGATCGTCGAGTATGTCGATGAGATGGACTGCGGGAACATCGATGTCCCGGGAGAGTGCGTGCACCGTGGTGGCTTTGATCCTTTCGGAGGGCTGGTGCAGGGCCGAGAGGATCATCAAGCCGCACTTCACGCGCTTGATGGTGCAGTGGTTCCAGCCCCGTACCGCCGCGACGTCCCTGGCCCGATCGACGAGGAAGTCCGCATATCCGGGATCTGCCGGGGTGAATCCTGTCCAGGAGCGCCCCTTCGAGCCGTTCGGGTTCCGATAGCGCCGGAAGTCCCGGACCGGCTCGAAGAGCGTGAGCTGGATGCTCCCGGGCGGCTTCAGCAGCAGGGGGTGCCTGTGCAGCGTCTCGCTCGGCAACTCAGGCACCTGCGCTGTTCTTGCGGTGAGGTGGTGGCGCCGATTCCATTTGATCAGGTCAGCGAGAAACGTCTGGTGCCCGGTTGCGGCTGCGACCGTGAGGTCCAACCGGGCCCCGTGGCCGGCTGACGGGACCTTGATACGGCCGGCGACGAATGCGGCCTGGTGACGGCAGGCCCGGCAGACTCCGTCACGCAGGGGGACGGTCGCGCCGCACGTGCCGCACGAGTCGGCAGGGTACTTGTACCACCATGCCCTGCACGCATAGCAGAGGATCTTCGAGCCGCCCGGGTTGGGGTGCAGGCCCCAGGCCATGCAGACCTCGCAACTCTCAGGCATCCCAAGCCCCTTGGCCTTCGCTTCCTTCGTCACAACGGCGGCATCAAGTTGCGGGAGGCCGGGCCGCCGCCGCTGCGACGACGGTTCTCACCAACAGCGGGACGGACGGCCGCGCTGCTCTCATCCTGCTCCGGTCGTTTCGCGCGGGCCTTCTCGGGCTCACGGACAAGCAGATCGCTGGGCTCGCATTGCAGCACCTCGCAGATCACGTCGAGATCGTCCAGGCGGATGGTCACCGGCTGTCCGGCCCACAGGTTGGACATCTTTCCCGCACTGATCACCAAGCCGGCGTCGGCCAGCATGCGCTGGAGTTCGGAGGACTTCCAGATGTCCCGCTTGGCCGCGGTCATCCGCAGGTTCCACTTCATGACGCTCCTCCGAATCGAGCCCGTCCACGCTCACCGGCACGGACCCACGCGTCCTCTACATGGGTCTGGTTGACGTGTACGTAGATCATGGTGGTGTTGATCCACTTGTGGCCAAGCAGTTCTTGGATCGCCACCACGTCCATGCCCTGACGGTAGAGCTCCGAGGCAGCGAAGTGCCGAAGCGTGTGCGGCGTCAGCTTTCCTGCCTGGGAAGGAAGGTGCTGGGCGACCATCTTCTTCAGATGCAGGCGGAGCGTGTCGGTATCCACCCGCAGGCTCGAGCCGTCTGCGGCCCGCCGCTCCGAGGGGAACAACGGCGCCTGCGGCTCATCCACCCGATCGTCGTACTGCCAGCGGGGGCCGTCGACCCACCACTCCAGCAGCGAACGGCTTCCGTTGATCAGCGGGACGAGCCGTTCCTTCTTCTTGCCGCGCCTCCCCTTGCCCCGCAGAAGGATCTTTCCGAACTGGCCGAGCTCCCAGTGGATGTCGTCGACGTTGGCCAGGCTCAGCTCCGAGACCCGGGGACCTATCAGACTCGCCAGCCTCATCGCGGTGTAACTCCGGACGATCGACAACGGTTTACGCGCCTGCGGCACCTCGTCACGCCAAGCCGAGAACAGATGGTCGACCTCTCCGAGCGGCGGCGGAACCCGCAACCGGGACAGGGTCGATCCACGGGGCCGGTTGATCTCATCCAACGGCGACTCGACGACATAGCCGGTTGCCCTGTGGATGGCGGGCTTGTGCCGTAGTTCAAGGAACTCGAAGTACACGCTGAGAGAATGCGCCTTGTGGACCTTTGTGGCATGAGCCATGCCCTGTTGATGTCGGCCGAAGAACCGGTCCAGATCGCGAGGTTCCATCTCCCACAGCGGGCGCGTGAACCATGAGCGCACTTCGACGATCACGCCGACATCGCCGGCGACCGTCCCGTCGCTGATGCCGGCCGAAGCCCGGGCGAGCACGAACTCGGACAACAGGTCCTGCTCGAAGGCCGCGAGCTCCTCCGGCGTCGTCAAGCGCAGTTCCGGACGCAGGTCTCGCACGATCGCCAGGGACACGAAACCTCCAGCTCGACCATTTAGCCAATTGATCGGACTGGACGATACCATCTCAGGAATCGTGAGATTCCATCGTGATGGACAACCTCCCGCGGGGGACGGACAGACCTCCAGGTCAGGCGCACGCTGCAGCGAGACCACGCTTCGGCGTGCTTGAGGAACCCTCGGGAGGAGAGTCAACGGGGCCGGTGCTGTACTCGCTCGCCAGGAACCGGACCCCGAGGAGCTTCTCCATGTTGCCCTCGACGATGCTCTGCACATCGGCCTCGGCGTCAGCGAGACGCGGCGCGACCTCCGTCACGCCGCCTTTCGTGTTGTATAGCTTCAGGTCCGGCACCGCCCCTCCCGTACAGCCAGTGTGGCCGACACTCAACAGCAGGGGCTGTCGAATTTATTTCCGGGCACTCCGCAGCCTGGTCCAGAGGATCCCCGGGACAATACAATCGAGGCAAGCGGGTCAGAATAGGACATTTCTAGATCGCGGGACATGCACGGGACGGCGGGGCTAACATTCCGTCAGATAGCCCGCTGACCTGCGAAAACTTCTGGGAACTGTCCTCCGGAGCCGTGTGCGCAGGTTCGAATCCTGCCGGGGGCACTCCGGATCAAGACCCTGACCTGCAGGAATGCAGATCAGGATTTCTTGCGTTCATGCCAAAACGCACACGGTCTTTTGACCGTTGCTCTCTTCGCGTCGCGCAACGCTCCCTGCGCCGAATCTTGCCCCTACGGTTGACATATTTCTGCAGGTCAAAGCGCGTTCACCCGGCGCCTATTGACCCCGCTTACCGCCAAATCGGCGATCGCAAGCGGACTGGGGACTGGAACGTCACCGCCTCACGCAAACCCCTTCTGACCTGCCTAAATGTGGCCGATGCCACACGGATGCGCACACGGTCTGGTGGGTCGTCACACCTTCGGCTCGGCCCTGGCGCTCCTGGTCCTACTCGGGAAACTGTCCACCCGGCCCATCAACATGGAGCCAGGAGCCTGTGCTTATGGCCGCTGCCGCAACACGCGCAGGGTCACGTAGGTTTCGCCGGGGCCCGGGGGTCGGCTCCAGGACAGGGTGCGGAGGGTGTGCAGACGTCCGCGTATGAGGGCGAACCGCGGCAGTCGGATGCCGATCTCGGCCGCGAGTGCCTGCAAGGCGCGGTGCTCGCCCAACCGCTCATCGTGCGGTTCGTCCGGCGAGAAGAGATGGTCTGGGTCCAGCGCGCCCGGCACTGGACCATGTCTGCTGACCGCGTCCTCCTGGACGGTGAATCCGTACCGCTCCTCGCCGTTCTCTGTGACGGACAGATGGAAGACACCGGGGCGGTGCCCGTCGAAGGGCTCGCTCCACACCGTCACCGCGCGGGTGCCCCGGGAAGCGGCGATGCCCGGGGAGACGAACCGCCGCTCGTCGAAGCTGGCGCCCGGCCTTGGCTCGAAGGCGAAGCTCCAACCGGGACCCGCCCGGCCGACGGCGGTCAGCGCTTCGTCCGCCCAGGTCGACACGTCTTGGTCGGTCATCCGCGGGTCCCTCAAGGTCATCGGTTCGTCCAGGACTGTGGCTTCGTCGGCGCCGATACGGCTGGGCAGCTCGACCGGCTCCACCCCTTCCACGAGAAGGAAGCGCTCCGACACCAGAAAGTTGCCGGAGTCCCCTTCCGCCAGCCACGCCAGGCCCGGCGGGTCGAGGTCTGCCGCCGGAGCCGGGGCATCGCTCTGCTGTCCGGCGCGGGACGTGGCCAGCAGCTCCCGGCCTCGCTCCGGGGTGATCAGGGGGCCGAGGAGCGGGTCGGCACACAGGCCGACCGGGGCGAGGTGATCGGGGCCGAGCGGCCGCCACTCGGGCAGCGCGGCGCGCAGCGTGTGCCAGGCCGCGTCCATGTCGCCCCAGCGCACCTGCTCCCGCGCCTCCTCCACAGCACGGCCAAAGGGGCCTGCGGCGGTGTAGCGGAACGTGCCTTCCGTCATCTGCCGCACGATCTCGTCCGCTGCCTCGCGCACTGCCTCGGAGGCGCCCCGCAGATGATGGGTCAACGACCCACCATCCCGGTGGTGTCGCACGTCCTCGGCAGCCAGCACGGGCAGCGCCTCCGGCGCATACAGCGCGTCGGCCGTGAGCCCGTGGAAATACACCATGTAGGTCTCCCCGAGCAGCAGACGGATCTGGTCGCGCAGCCCTGTCGCCCGGGGCCTGCCGTACGCGATCGCCTCCGCCATGGCCGCCGAGGCCCGCTCATACCGCCCACCCAGCGCGTCCAGCCGGGCAGCCTCGACGGACGCGTCCAAGGCCCGCGTCGTCGCGTTGACGAACGCCATCCCCGCACGCTCCGAGCGGTCCACCCACAGGCTGTGGAACTCCTTATACATCGCCTCCATGAACAAGCGGAACGACGCGTACCGTTCAGGAGGGCTCGCGCGCTACGACGCCCAGCAGTGCACCGCCCACTCACCAGTCTCGTTCACGTCCCCCGGATCCAGCAGGACATAGCCGTCACTCACCGCCACGAACGCCCGGTACGAGGGCGGCAGCCGGTGCCCGAGCCGCTCCTCCGAGGAGCGGATCCGCTCCTCGGAGGCGGGCGGGAGCCCGAGCCAACGCGTACGCAGGGGGCTCCTCGTCCCGCGCATGCCGCCCGCCTGCCGACGCGTTCGGATCCTGCGCGTCCGCCCACTCCTGACTCCACCGCACCAGGAAGGACCGCCAGTCATCGATCGTGTCCGTCATGGCGACAATGCTGACACTCACCACTGACAACGCCACCATCCAGCCCGGCTGTTCGGACCGTCCCAGCAGAAGCCGGGCCGTCAGAGCGGGGCGATCGCCCTGACGGACTCAAGGGGGCGCGCCGACACGGCCCGCAGCCCGCCGTACCGGCTACGCACCCGGCATCCTGATCGACGGCATCGAACTGCGCGACCGGGTCTGGATCGATTACGTCCTCGAACCTGCCGCGCCCGGCTCCGACGACCGCCCGCCCGGCCCACGGTGACGATGTGGGCCCGCGTCTCACGCTCCAAGCCGGACCGGGGCTCGTCCACACCGGCGTCGAGGTCTCAACCAGCGGTGCGACGGTCCTGACCGTGACCGCGGTGAACCTCCTGCTGCGCCGGGCAGAGACCAGGGGCGAGGACCTTGGTCGGCGGTAGTCGGGGTGGGGTGCGTCTCGCAGGTGAAGCCAGAAGTGGCTGGCTCGGGCAATGTGGCCGGGCACGCCGGCATGGAGTCGTCCTTGGTGGCGCCCGGTGATCTGAAAGAGCTGTGCGGGCGGCCGATTGCCGCGGGATTGCGCCAACTCCTATCGGCATTTGTGGCGTTGGCGCTATTCTGGGCAGGGGACGCTGCACAGTGGGGGGCATGATGGCAGGGGCGACGCGTGCTCTCTTAGTCGGTGCTGGTTCTTACTCCCAGTCCGCTCTGCGTCTGCCGCCTGGGGCCGAACGCAACGTGAGCGCTTTACGCGAGGCTTTGACCGACCCGCTGGTCGGGGGGCTTCCGCCGGATCTGTGCGAGACGGTCCAACCTGCGGCAGCGGACAGCGTGCTGCGCCATACATTGGAGGCGTCGGTCGGCGATGGTGGTCTGATCGTCTACTGGACGGGGCATGCCACTCTCTCCGCTGAGGGCTCGCTCTACTTGGCCCTGCGCGGTTCACGCCCGGGCGACCTGGCCACCTGGATGCCGGCTCGCCGGGTGGCCGAGGCCATGACCGCCGGCCACAGCGCCGCGGCAGACCGGCTGTTGATCCTCGACACGTGCTTCTCCTCCTCCACGGGGATCGTCTCCGGGCACTACGACGGACTCATCAAACGTGCGGTTGAGCAGGTGTCGCGTGGCGGGGTGGCCGTCTTGTCGTCGATGGGCACCACTCCGACCGGGTTTGCGGCCAACAGCCAAGGTCTTTCGGTCTTCACCCGCCAGCTGATCGAGCAGTTGCAGACCGGAGTCGGCGCCCCGTCCGACGAGCTGCGTCTGGAGACGCTGGCCCGGCGCGTGGGGACGGAGCTCAACCGCAATGGGTACCGGCGCCCCTGCCTTCGAAACGCAGCCGCGTTCCTCAGGCCACTGGCCTCAACACCGAGCGCAGCCCTTCGTGAAGAATCCGGCCTCCTGCCCGTGCGGAAAACGCCCTCGCAGCTGACGGCCGACGTGATGCGCTATGCCGTGGCCGTAGCGGGCGCCCTTGGCACCGGCGGGACCGACTCCGCGGCCCCGACCTCCCATGACGCGAGCAGGGTCTACCAGGCACTGCTGAAAAGCCGTTGCGGGTTCACCAAGCGCAGTTCCGCCCTGCTCGATTCCCCACCAACCAGGCAGGCGTTGCGCACCAGCCTGGAGAACATGGCCCAACAGGGGCGCAACATGCTCCTGGTGTACCTATCGAGCTCGGGAACCGTCGACGCGGATGCCAACGGTCTCGACCTGCGCCTGAGACTGGCTGGACAGGAGACCATCTCTGTCAGCGACTTGGTCAAGGACCTGCAGCGCGCACGCGCAGAGCGGGTCACGCTGCTGATCGACGCCTGCCGGCCGCACGCGGTGAACCCTCCGGAGCCGGACGCGTCCACGGACGATCCGTCTCGTCCGCCATGGGGCAAGCGGCCCGGATTCACCCAACTGGCGATCACCTGGACCACCTCGGCAGCATCGAGTTGCCTGCCGACGCTCGACCCGCTGGCGCTCTCCGCCCAGGAGCAAGGGCCTTTGCCCTCCGCCTGGTTGACGCACTCGGCTCCGTGGCGTCTCCAGCAGCCTGCCGACCAGGATCGCTGGAAGTTCTACTTCCCGGGCATCGACATCAGCTGTGTCGATGACCACGGCCCGCTGTCACCGTGGCTCGCGCTGCCGGCGACGAGGCTGGCGTCAGCGGACGTGGGCGTGGCCCGCTGGCTGTTGTCCGACCTGTACACGTCGCTCGCCCCGGCGGTCGCTGGCACCCCCAACGAACAGCCGCTGCGCCCCTCGGCACCGGACGAGGCGATGAGCGAGGAGGCGCCGCCGCCGAAACCTCGCCGGCACCGCGGCCACCGGGCCCGACTGCATCTGACTGAGGATGACGGCGCCGCGGCGGCTAAGGCAGGCGTCCGCGTCACCTTCCGCTATCAGCCCCTCGAGGGCGAGGACGACAGGGCCACGGCACCGCAGGCGACCGATGACGCGCCCCTGGACATCACGCTGCGGATTCGTGCCACGTCGGCGACCGTGCAGCCGTCCCTGATCCATACCCATCTCACCGACGAACGCGGATCACCTCCGAGCGCCTTCCGCGTGACCCCGGAGTCGCGAGACCCGGTCACTGTGCTCATCGACGTCCTGCGGCGCGCCGACGGGGCCTTGATCCAACAGTTGAAAACCGTGATCCCAGTGGCCAAGGCGGAGGGTTCCAAGCTTTAGCGATGTCGCAAGAATGTGAACTGGACAGCTCCGTCACCGCTGATCCGTACGATGAGCTGCACGATCTTCCCCGCCTGCGGCCCGATGAGTGCGTGCCCCGCAGCGTGCTCTTGACGTTCGATGTCCGCGACGGCGGGAGAGGGTATGAGGTCAATGCGTGGGGTGATGCCCTGCCCTTTGACGGCAACGCGCCCTTCCGCGGAGTGATCCAGCGCAGCCGGGAGGAGATCGCATCCGAGGTCGGCCAGCTGCTGCGGACCTGGCTTGAGACGGTGGTCAACCGCCGAAGACCAGGTACGCGGGACTACGTCTTCAACGGGTCGCCAGCAACGGATCTCGGAGGGGATGAGGCCCAAGCAGCGCTGTCCGGCATCGGACTCGGGCTGGCCCGGGCGGGACATGCACTGTTCGAATTCCTCTTCTCCGGGGGAGACGCGGGGCTGTCCCGCCTGCGTGGGGCCCTGTGTGCGGCGCTCCGCGCGGGACCGCAAATCGTGACGATCACGTCCAACGACCTCTTCGTGCCGTGGGGGATGCTCTACCTTCCGCCCGACCCAGCCACCCGGCTGCCGCAGAGGTCCGCGGCCTGGGACTGGAGCGGCTTCCTGGGATACACCCACCTCATCGAGCACACCCTCGGATACGTGGAGAAGTACAACCCGCTCATCGAGCACGGCACGGAACGGCCGCAGGCGGGACTTCAGTTCGATCTGCGCATGCAGGACGGCGCCGCACCCGGCGCGGGTCCGATCGGCGCCGTGCGCGCCATCGTCGAGACCCATGCCGATGTCACCGAACGCTCGTGCAAGCAGGACCTCGCCGAGGCGCTGAGCGATCCACTCGTCCGCGACCACCTCCTGGTCTTCGGAGCCCACGGCTGCGGTGAGCGCCAGGCCCCGCGAGGCACGTCGCAGGCCCAGTTCACCCTCACTGACGGTGAGGCCATCTGCAGCTCCGACCTCGAATACTGGCGCACCACCCGTCAGGAACGGCTCCCGGACCCGCTGTGTTTCATGATGGTCTGCGAGGGGGGCCGCACCCGAACCTTCGTGCACGAGGGGCTCGGCCGACCTCTGTTCGACCTCGGCATCGGGTGCCTGATAGGCCCTGAGATAGAGATACCGAAGACCTTCGGCAGCCTGTACACCTGCCGCTTCTTCGAGGAGTTCTTCAAAGGCGAGCGCGCCGCACCCGTAGCACGAAGCCTCACACAGGAGTTCCTCAGCCAGCACGCCACTCCCCTGGGCCTGGTCTTCACCCTGCTCCGGGGGATCGACAACCGTCTAGTGGACGCGTCCGCCGTAGCCAAGGAGCCGGCATGACCGTCGTGGACCTGCTCGACCTCAACGACACCGGTCACCTCCTCGACCCCCATCACGGCGGCCCGGTCCCAGCCGAACAGGTGCCGGCCGTCATCGAGAAACACCTGCGGCTCCACGACGACACCACGGACATCTTCCTCTACGTCCACGGCTGGCGCACAAGCACCGACAACGCGGAGCAGGCCGCTTCGCGGCTCTTCCGCCTCATGGAGGACGTGGCGGAGCAGCAGCCGTACGCCTACCCACGCATCGGCCCGTTCCGGCCCCAGTACGTGTGCGTACGCTGGCCGTCGGGCAGCGCGGCAACGAAGGCCGGCTACCGCACCATCCGCGACCGGACGGCCGCCATGGCCCACAGTGGACAGGTCTCTCATGTGCTGGCCGCGGTCCTGGGCTACTTCAACGAGCGTCGGACCCTGCCCGAAGCCGGCCCGGACGTGCTGCGGGGCTCCTACGGGCAATATCTGCACGCGGTTGGGCACTCGTTCGGCGGGCGCTTCCTCTGCCACGCCATCGAACAGGCCAGCAATCGGCTGGCGGACGGCCCGGACACGTTCGCCTGGCCCTGGAAGTCCGAGACTTACCCCTGGACCCTCGACAGCCTCACGGTGTTCCAGATGGCTGCCCCCGCCGACGCGTTCACCACCGCGCCCTACACCCGTCTCCTTGACGACAGCGTGCTCAACGCCCCCTTCACCATGACGTTCTCCCCTCACGACCGTGCCCTGGGTCTGTGGCATCGGCAGACGGAAGACGGAAGCAACGGCATCGGTTTCCTGGGGGCGACCGGACCGCGGGAGCACTTGCACACCATGCCGCTGCATCCCACGACCGAGAACTACGTCTTCCCCACCACCCGGCTCCTCAACGTGGATGCCAGCGCGTACTATCGCAGTTCGCCCTTGCGGATCGAAGGCGCGCACTCCGACTACTTCCGCCCCGAGTCAGCGCACCTGCTTCTCTCGCTGGCCAATCAGGCACGCTGACCTCGGAGGTTCGGTCTGGCTCCATGAAAGCAGAGCCTTCACACATCGGACGCTGTGCGCTATCTCGTGGGTGCATTCCCGCTTCCGTCCTTCGTTGCCGCAGGGGCGACCGGGCAGGCAGGACTGGCGAGTCCGTACCGAAGGACCTCACGGCGCTGTGCGCTGGACGCGTCACCATCCTCAAGATCTGACGGGCCGCAGACTTCGTGTCGTGGCACTCCGCCATGACACGAATCCGCCTTCCGATTCCCCTACTACATGTAGTGGGCGTAGCGGGTGGCGACAGCCTGGTCGGGCGGGCAGAAACGCAGAACGGATTTGACCTGGTTGGCCGTGCGCAGGGTGACGGGGAGCCGTCCGTCCAGGCGGGTCTGGTTCCAGTTCATCTTGGTCAGGGCGAGGACTTCGGCGGCCAGTTCGCGAGGGTTGCGGGTGGGGCTGACGGGCCTGATGCCGATGGGGCGCGGAATGTACATGCCAGGGTAGGTTCGGTAGAACTCGATGCTGCCGGTGGCGTACAGCGCGAGTTCGCGTTCGCCGAGGGTGACGAGGGTGCCGCGCAGGGGCGGTGCATCGCCGGGACGGAAGGCTGCGGCTCCTTCGCTGCTGGTGATCCAGCTCATCTCCAGCGTGTCGATGAACCGTTCGTCCGCAGCGTCCTGGAAGCCGCCGGCCTCGTCGTCGGTGAAGGCCGAGGTCTTGTGCAGCACGATGCGCGCGGGTGCGGTGTGGTGTTCGCGCCGGTAGGCGTCCAGGGCGTGGACTAGGAGTGCGTGTGCGTCGGCGCGGGCAAGGTGGGGCTGGCGGTCGGTGCGGCTGATCCGCGCCGGTCCTCCGCGCACGATCACTCCATCCCCGCGTTCGTTGAAGACCTGCGCGACGGAGGTGCTCAGAGAACTTCCGTCGTCGCTGCGGTAGAAGGCAACACCGACGTAGCAGGTCGTGAGGTCAGCGGGATTGCGCAGGAGGCGCCATGGGACACCGCCGGCTTTGTAGTAGAGGGCGACGTGCAGGTTCCAGGCCCGGCTGGCCTCGTCCTGGCGGCTGTGGCCCTCGGAAGGCCGGGTGGCTTCGTCCCAAGTGCTGCGGCGGATGATCTGGATGGGCTGGCGCAGGTGCAGCAGCCGGGCTTTGAGCAGGTCGTGGAAGTTGGCGAACTGGGCCGGGGCCAGCTCATCGGGCGTGTCCGGGGCTGGAAGGTCGCTGGCCGCCTTCAGGCCGCGGGCTGATCGGCCGACGGTGTCGATGAGTTGCTCGGGTCTGGCGACCAGGAGGACGTCGACGCGGTTCTCGTCAGCCAGTGCCCTGATCTCTTCCGCGTAAATGCTCACGGCCTTGGTCAGAGCTGCTGGCTGGCTGGCGGCCTCGATGGCGCGCAGGTCGCGGCTGCTGATCGCCCGCGTGTTGCGGTCGCTGAAGACCAGGGTGGTGTGCAGGCCGCGGTCGGTGTCGCAGCCGGGGAATTCCGGGAAGAGATGCGGGTACTTCTCGTCCTTGGCCGCGATGGGTTCTCGGCAGCGCTCCAGCCACCGGCGCAGTCCGTCGAGTTGGTCCGCAGGACCGACCAGGCCGACGCGGATCGCCCGGGGTGCATCGGCCGCGCCGAGATCGGCGGGGCCATAGTTCGTGATCCCGAACCGTGGATCGATGTGCCGAGCCGCTCCGCCGAATTCGAGTTCTGGTTCGTCGAGGGTCACCGAGTCCATCAGCGGCCTCGCGCTGCCCGCCCGCCCCTGGCGGGGCATCCGCAGCCCAGCAGATCTGGACTTGCTCCCGGGGTTTCTCCGGCGAGAAGCGCCGGTGTCGCTCTCGCCGTCCTGGAGCAGGCTGAGGAGATCCTCGGTCTCCGCATCAGCGACAGCCGGTACGGTGTCCAGGCTTTCCTGCCCCCCGGAGGACGCGTCCTGGTCGTCCTCGGGTGCGGCCCCAGACGGAGCCGGCCCCCACCACCGGTCGTCGATACCACGATCGACCGTCATGGTGGCGAGCTCGCCGAACTGTACGGGCCGTGCTTCCGTGAACAAGTCGGCGTCCTGGCACAGGTAGTTGGCCCACATGCGGGTCCAGCCTCGGACCGCCGGGTGCCGGTCGAGGCGTTTGATCCCCGCCAGGAGCCGGTCGGCGAACGGGTACTCGGTGTATCCGTCGGTGGTGAAGCAGTAGTCCGGTTCCAGCTGGCAGTACCAGACTCCGTCCAGGCGCCGGAATCTGGTGCGCAGTGCGGCGTGGTGGTAGTAGCCGACGCACTGCGGGTCGGACTTGGAAGTGTGCGGACCGAACACGGTCCGGCCACGTGATCCGGGGCCCCTGCCCGCTTTGCGGGGCCCCAGGTGCGAGGTCGCACGAAAGTGCATGTGCTTGCGGTCCTTGTGCCAACGCAGTTCCGGATAGGAGCCCTGGACGGTGCGGGAGAGCAGGTCAGCGAAGCGGTGCTGGGTGTCGAGGTCGTCGCTGTCCGCCCACTCTCTGGTCTCGTGCCGCTCGGGATCTCCGTTGCAGAGCACCCGCAGAGGCGAGTCCCGCAGGTCGTGGAACGACAGGATCAGGTTGTCCCGCAGGATCCAGCCGGACTCGCGCCGGCCGTGCGCCTCCAGCGCGGCACCGGCCGCGCGGTAGTCGATGAAGGCCGTTGGGGCCAGATGCACGGTCGGTGGTATCTCGATGACGGGCAGCAGGTTCGTGGTCAGCACTTCGGTGATCGGTGCGGGCCGCAGGTACAGGCCCGTCGTCCGAGGCATCGCCAGGCGCAGCAGTGCCTGGGCGGCGTCACGGTCGAAGCGCTGGGTGTGCTTGTCGATGTCCACGCGGCGGCTCGCACGGCTGACAGTGTCCGGGAACGCCGCCTTGACCTCCACCCACCACGCCTCATGGCTCTCGGGGTGGGAAAAGACCAGGATGACCGGTGAGTTGCCGGACAGCCAGTGATCAAGATCGCGCTGGTCGCAGAGGTAGTGGAAGCCGTCGTCCGTCTCGCCGGAGAAGGGCCGGTCCTGCGCTTTGCTCTGGACCAGCAGGGTCAGGTTCAGCACGGCCCGGCTGTCGGGGTCGACCAGATCGATGTGTCCGTCGATGCCGTGGTCGACGCGCCGGGGATGGAAGAGGTGGCCCATCTCCAGGCAGCGTCGTTCGATTAGGGCGATGCCTTTCTCGCCGATGATCGTCTGGCGCGTCACGGTCTTGCGATCAGCCATCGCCCCACCTTCCTTGCTGGACACGGCCCGTCGGCAAGTAGCCGGCCGAGGTGCTCATTCAGGGTATGCGGCGCCACTGACAGTCAGGCCGACGCGCCGTCCCGCCCCTGTAGTCAGCCGTGCCCTCCTACACCGCAGTTGCGACCCCACGTCTGGGGAGCCGTGCGCGACGGACAGCCCTGGACTGTCCGTCGTGAAGAGTTCCGGCCTGAGCCCGAGAGGAAGTCCGGATGGCGAGGGCAGCCAGACGTGCCGCTGGTGCGGGAGCGCGCGGGCCGTTCCGACGGGCGTGGTTCGCACCGTGGGCACGTTCAGGGCCGGCTCAGGAGAAATCTGTCGAATATCCACTTCAGGACGAGAATCATGGCGGGATGACTCGGTACCTGTATGACCGGCTGGTGGCGGAGGACGAGTATCGCCAGCGCATCCGGCGGCACCGTCCCAGTTCACTGCTGCCTCTGATCGCTGCAGCGGCGGCCCGCTACAGCACGCCCGAGCGGCCACGGTCCTGGCTGGAAAGCCCCGGTCTCAAGTACACGCCCTGGGCGCTGGCCGACGCGGCCCGCGTCTGCCTGGCCTACGGCACCGAGCACCAGCGATCCGAAGCCACCGAGCGTGATCTGCTGGAGATCCTGGCGGCGTACTCCAGCCTGAAGGAACCGACCCTGCACGGCACGGACGAACCCGCTGTCCGCCTGCGGGACTTCATGATGCGCCTGGGCGGTGAGCAGTCGGCCTGGCAAGTCCCGGAGTTCGTCAGTCTCGCCCGTACCGCGGCGCTGTACCTGCACACCCCGTTCCCCGCGCATCGGCAGCCCCGCTGCATGGTCCCGGGCTGGGACACCGAGTTGTTCGGCTGCCCGTTGCCCGACTACGTCGGAACCGCGCAACTACTGTGGGGATGTGCGCTGTTCAACGCCGGGCGTTTCGACTCCGCGATCTTCGACAGCCCGGACGCGGAGAAGTTCAACCGGGTGGTCAGCCGGGAGACGGTGCTGCGCGTCATCGAACGGCACTTCGTCACCGACGTGACTTCCATCAAAGCAACCGAGAAACAAACCGCAGAAAACCTGGTGAAGGTGGTCGGCGGCAAAGCGGCCCAGCTGCGTCGCTTCACGTACAACCCGCTGCTCGGCCGCCCCGCGGTCACCGGCTTCGGGCCCGGCCTGCTGTGCCCCTCACCCCAGTTGGTCTGGCGCAAGGCGACCCCGGCTGGCATCTACCACACGGGCCGTGAGCACTTCGGAACCGGCTTCCTGCGGGAGACCGGCTATCTCTTCGAGGAGTACGTCGGCCGCCAGCTCCGCCTGATACCGGACGCCGACGTCATCGGAGAGATCACGTACCGGGTCAAGCGCAACGAACTGCTCAGCGTCGACTGGATCGTCATCTTCGACGACCTGGTGCTGCTCGTGGAGGTCAAGTCCATGATGCCGACCGAGAACGCCCGGCTCGGCCTGGAAAACGGAGTAGCAGAGTCCGACAAGAAACTGGCACGGGCCTACTGTCAGGTCAATGCCACCTCGGCACAGATCGACCAGGGCAATCCGGCATTCGCCGGTATTCCGGCCGACCGTCCGCGTCAGGCACTGATCGTCACTCTTGAGCCGTTCCCCATCGCCAACGCCAACCTGCCCCACGTGGACCTGCCCGCCGCCGATATCCCGACCGCAGTCGTCGGGGCCCAGGAGATCGAACGCCTGGTGACCTTGACCGACACCACACCCAGCTCACTGCTCCTGGAGCGCGCAGCCGACCCCCAACGCTCCATGTGGGCGCTCAACGAGTGTCTCAACGGACACGCGAGTGATCGCAACCCGGTCCTCGACCAGGGATGGGCGACCTATCCGTGGGCGACAGCCCGGCTGACTCCCACCTCGGATGTGCAGCAGTCCCTGGAGCACGGGTTCACGTAGTAGGGCACGCGCCCGCTGTGGCCCCGGTTCACCGGTGGCTCGCGCAGATAAGCGTCACCGGGAGACTGGCTCCCGACCGGCCCTGTCAGCCGGCTCGAGTCTCCAGTAAGGCACCCACCAGGGAGGATCGACGGTAGGATGAGTAGCATGAGTGAGCCTACCGGCAAGTACTCGATCACCATGCCGCGGGACATCGCCGAGGCCGCCAAGGCCCGCAGCGGCCCCTCCGGCCTGTCTGCTTACGTGGCTGCCGCCGTGGCCCGCCAGATCGAGCGCGACAACCTCAACGAAATCATCCAGGTCGCCGAGGCCGAGCACGGGGCCGTGACGGACGAGGAGATCCAGGCGCTGCGCGACCAACTCCACCAGGCCCGCCAGCAACAGACAGGCGGGGCGAGCGCCGCGTGACCCGATCCCCCGCCGCGCCCGGCGGCACGCTGGTCCTGGACAGCGAGGGGCTGGCCAAGGCCATCCTGCGCGACCGCACGGTCACCGGCTGGCTCGCCCTGGCCCGCGCCGACGACCTGCGCGTCATCACCTCCGCAGCCACCCTCGTCGAGGTGGTCCACCCTCGGATCAACCGCCCGGCCCTGGAGTGGACCCTGTCCCGCCTGGTCATCGAACCGGTCACCGAGCCCATCGCCCGCCACGCCGCCGCACTCCTTGCCGACGCCGGCCTGCACGGCCACAAGTACGCCATCGACGCCATGCTCGGGGCCACCGCCCTCACCGCCCCCGGCCCCGTGACAATTCTGACCTCCGATCTGGAGGACCTCACGGCGCTGTGCGGTGGGCGCGCCACCGTCATCAAAATCTGATCCTGCCGTGGACGTCTGTGCGAGCCATGGCCGTTCGCCCGAAACCCGGGCTGAGCTAGGTGCTCAGCTGCTGGTCGTCTTCTGGTGCCAGCCACGGGTCAGCCGCGGGTTCTGGAGGGACGGCGACCCGTAGACCCAGCAGCGGGAGACGGCCCAAGTTCAGGAGGACCGGCCCTGGCCGACGTAGCCCTGGATGCTGTTCGCCCTCATCACACAAGCCAGCCCCTACCCGAGCTTGACGATCACCGGCCCGCCCTTCGGCATCGCCTGCCACAACGGGGCGCGGCCAAGGTCCCCTCCCGCTGGTAGGACTCCGTCGCGCCAAGGTCTGCCTACGGCGCTTCGTACTCCCTGGGCATGTGGATTTCTCCGATGGTGGCCGGGTCGCGTGGTACTGGAACGGCCTGTGTGCTGATGACCTGGGTGCCCGTGGCCTGGGCTGCGTTTGCCAGATCTCGCAGGACGTCGTCGACCACGGTGGTGCCGATGCCCTGCTGGTAGGGGTTGTCCAGGAGCAGCAGGCCGGGGAAGGCGGCTTCTTCGTCGAGGTCGGATGCCAGGAAGAGGGTGGCGTAGCTGTAGGCCAGGAAGAAGAGCACCTTCGTCTCTGCCCCCAGGGCTTGGTCCCAGGGTCGGGTGCCGACGTAGAAAGTGAGATCGCTGTCGTTGATGGTGATGGCGCCCTTGACCCAGCCGCGTTCGCGGTAGCGGTGGAGAAGCTCGTTCATGCGCTCGGCGAACAAGGCGCATCGTTCGACGGAGGCGAGCGTGGCTGTGGCAACTGCGGCAGGCTCTTGGCGAAGTGCGTCGACGGCTTGTTGTGCAGCGGTGACGGCCTGGCTCGCTACCGCGCGGCGTTGAAGGATCTCCTCAATGGCAGGAAAGGCTGTCATCTTCTGTTCGAGCTGGGCGATCTGGGCGGCGAGGTTTTCGAGGCTGGCCATGAAGGGAGCCAGCTGCGCGGCGCGTTGTTCGTTGATGCGGTGCGCGAGCCGTGCCTGTTCGTCTTGAAGGTCCACTCGGCGAGTGCGGGCCGTCTGCAGATCGGCGGCGGTGCGGGCCGTGACGTCATCCAGGTCGGCAAGTTCCGACTTGAGCGACCGGATCTCCACTTGTGCCCGTCGGCGGCGCTGGTCGTCGTCGACCGGTTGGAAGCACAGGTAGCAGGCGTCTTCGCCGTGCTCTCGGTGCGGGTCCACACGTTGTTCGCACGCTGGGCAGAGTCGTACGGGGAGGGCGTCGAAGATCTCCACGGAGGCGATGAGGCGTTCCATGCGGGTCACCTCCGAGGTGACCGTCTGGGCGGAGTAGGCGTGTTCACTGCCCAGTTGTTCGAGCGCAACGACTTCGTCGACCGCCAGTTGCAGCCGCCTGGATATGTCTTCGTAGACGCTCGTCAGTGACGCGTCGTATCCGGCCGCCGTCTCGGTGGTGGACGTTCCCTGCAGGAGGCTGTTGATCTCCTGCGTCAGTTCGTGACGCCGCTGGCGAACCGCGTCGAGTTGGGCAGTGACCTCTTCCCGTGCGGTCGCTACCTGGTCGAGGGTGCGGGCGACGGGAATGCGGAGCCGTTCAGAGATGGCGGTGACGGCCTGCAGTGTGCTGTCCTGCACGTCCCGCTCCACTGCCTGGGCTTCGGCAAGGCGCCGCTTGGCCTGGGCGACGGCGAAATCCTTGGTGTCGTAGCGGGAGGCGGCGAAGCCGAGAAGCATGCTGACGACGCCGCGCCGGATGAATTCATGCTCCTTGTTGGCGAAGCCCGTCCAGGACTCCTCGTTGCGGTAGAAGTGGCGCAGCAGGTTCCGGAAGGACAAGGGCGTCAGTTCACTGGCTGTGGCCGGGTGGAGACCCTTGGGGATGCGCAGGTTGGGCCAGCCCAGTTCGCGCAGGATCCAGTCGGAGAAGTCGGCATCGGTCAGCTCGTCTCCGTCGACGTACACCTTGTTCATGCGCCCGTGCTGCAGGAGGCGGGTGAGGATGCGGGGGTGTCCGTTGAGCCGGATCGCTGTGGAGACCTCGACGTATTTGTCGGAGACGGCGGCACCGAGAGCGTCGATCATCCCACCGCGGTCGCCGAGGCAGTAGTCGATGGCCTTCAGCGTGGTGGTCTTGGAGCTGTTGCGGGGCCCGCTGAGGATGTTCAGCATGCCGGTTCCGAAGGCATACTCGTCGATCTCTGCAGTGTTGTGGACGAGCCTGACGGAGTCGATCCTGATCCCGCGGTCGGGGTGGGCGGTCACGGGCTTCGTCATGGCCGGATCTCCTGGCGGAAGGGCGCGTTGCCGACCTCGTCTGGGAACAGGTCGTAGATCAGGTTCTTCAGGTCGGTGCCCGACATGGCGGCCAGATTCCCCCGCATGGCCTGACAGCGCCGGACCAGCGGCTGGAACTCGCGGGCCTCGGCAAGTCGTTGCGCTGTCCTCTTGCCGACGGCTTTGAGCTTCACGCGTTCGACCCGGTGGCTCGTAACGGTGACAAGATCGCGGGAGATGAGGAAGGCGAGGAACTGCCGGTAGCGCTGGTCCCAGGGCCCATAGCGGTAGCGGATCATCGGTGCCTCGACTTCGGACGGATCGCGGGCGAGAAACGCGGTTTCGGCATCGACGGCTTCCGGCATCGCGGCGTGGACCCGCTCCAGGAACCCCGGATAGCGCACGAAGAAATCAAGTTTGGCGAACTTCGTCCGCCCCTCGATGTAGGGACCGGGCTCCTCACCGCAGAGGTAGATGAGCAGCAAGAGCCGTGCCGCGTGGAAGTCAGGAGAGTCGTCCGGATCCCAGGCGCGATACAGCGGGGGCACCACGCTGCTGCCGATCTTATGAGGCATCGGCGTACCTGTTCTGGCAGCGTGCCGTGATGTCGGAAAGCACTGCGTGGGCCTCGGCGAGGGTGAACTGCCGGCTGGTCACCTCGGGCATCTCGCTCACCGCCACGAGCGTCTCGAAGTACGCCGCCGAGCCGGCGTCGAGACGCCCTGCGCGTCGCTTCGCCATCGTGAGCGTGCAGATGGCATTGATCTGATCGGCCAGATCGTCGTATGCGCGGCGCCGGGTGCCGACACTGGCACGGTAGGTACGACGGTAGGCGAGCATGGCATCGTGCTGGGCTTCCGCCTCGGGCTCCGGTATTTCGGCAGCCCGTAGCTTGTGCTTGAGCTTCATCAACAGTTCGGTGGAACCGTCTCGCCGCCGCCCGGTAGCTCTGCGCACGCTGTCATCAAGGGCCGCGCCGAAATCGTCCGCGGTAAAGACTCTCGGTCGCAGCTCAAGGGCGCTGCGGGCGATGTATCGGGAGATCAGCCAGATCATGACCTCCTCGACTTCCTCGTACAGCGGTTTCTCTCCCAGGCACGCTTCCACCAGTGGCGCGAGTCGCGCCATGGCCTCAGCCTCGACCTGGTCGATGGTGCGCGCCTCCACCAGAACGTCCAGACGGTCGACACACCATCCGATGTCCCTGCCGTCCGGCAGTTGCACCCCTCTGAGCCTCTTGACGATGTCCGCGCGGGCGTCCGCACTCACCGGACCGCGAGGACGGTCACGTTCCGCGACGAACTCATACAGGTCCCGCTGAGGCGTCTCGTTGACGATGAACGTGAACCGTGTGCCGTCCGGCAGCGGCTTACCGAGGAACAGCTTGCCCAGATAACTGCTGTCTGCGGCCTTCTTCTCTTCCGGCCTGCAAATGTTGGCGATACTGTGCCGCGTCCCGGCTTCCTCGATCGTCTTGACCTGCCGGTATACAGGGGCGCCGTCCTGATGGCACAGGATGTCCTCCAGGTCCTCCCAGGAGACAGCCGTCCACTGCCCTTCGAGCATATCCAGGCAGTCCAGCAACGTGACGGCATCCTGATAGGCGAACCCGCGCCTACTCCGACGGCCGCCGTCAGCAGGCGCGAGAGCCACGGCCGCCTCGCGCGCACTGACGCGCGGCGCTGATCCTTCGATGCACGGCAAAATGGCCTGTTCGCACAGTTCCCCCATAAGCCACTTCGGAGCATGCAGTAGATCACCGCGTCACCCAGAAGAGCAACGGTCGTGCAGAACATCGACCTCGCTCCGTGTCCGTGCCGCTACCATTGCAGCAGGGCAGGAGAAGCGAAGGCGGCGGCTCCGTCGTCGGCCATGGACGCGTGCAAGGGAGCCGTCGGGGACGCGCACTCCCCTGAGTTCACGCCGCAGCGGTTGGACAGCGACCCCCTGCAACCACGCCGTGTCCGCGATTCCAGGCTAATCGTGCGCCTGATCGGGCTCAGGCGGCCCGTCGTAAGAGCTCAACAACCCTTCGATGCGCTGGTTGTTGATGGACTGGCGGTCGTACAGGCACTTCGCGTACCGGCTCAGCAGGACCTCAACGCTGTTCCCCGCCCGTTGGGCGACCTCGGCCGGGTCCGCGCCCGCGCACAGCCACGTGGACAACGCCGAGTGCCGCAGGTCATAGGGACGCTTCGCGAGCGGGGTGCTGGTAAGCGCGGGTGACAGGGCGAGATCGCGGCTCTCGTGCCAGACCCGGTGGTAGGTGGTGTAACTGATGACCCGGCCCTGTTCGGTGAAGAACAGCCGACCGTCGTCGGCCGTGCCGAACGTGGCGACGTGCTCGCGCCACAGGGCCACCAGATGCGGCGGCAGCGGCACCACCCGCGTCTCTCCCGGAGGACGGTTCTTCAGCCCGCGCTCGTCGTGGTACTCGCCGCTGTCTGTCCACCGCTTGCCCGCCTGCGGCCGAGTGCGGTGCAGAATCAACCGCCCCCAACCGGTCCGAGGCAGACGGCAGTCCGGCAGCGCCACCGCGACCGCCTCCTCGGGGCGCAGACCCGCGTAGTACATGCCAGCGAAGAACCCGACCAGCCGACGGCCACGAGCCCTCCGGTAGCCGCCCACGTAGGAGACTGCGTCCAGCAGATCCCGTACCTGGTGCGGGTTGGCCACCACCCGCGGGTCCACCGTGACCGCCGGCTTGGGCACCCGCCAGCGAACCCTGTTCAGCGGGTGACTGCCCAACTCGCCGCGTTCAACGGCGTAGTGGAGCGCGTGCACCAGCACCTTGCGCTTGCGGCGCATCGTCTCCACCGCCGCCTCACCACCGTCCAGCTTGCGGCGCAGCGACTCCAGCACATCACGTGCCAGGACCGGATCGTGCAGGTCCACCAGGGGACGGGACGCCTTCGCCACCCACTGCAGCACCAGCCGGTCCTCCGTCGGCATCTCCCCCTGCCCCGGCCCGGGCACGACGAACGCCCAGTGCCGCAGGGCACGGCGCAGCAACTGCCCATTCGGCCGACCCGGAAGGTCCCACAGCATCGCCACCGTGACAGCGGTCAGCGCCTCGCTGACCTCGTCCCGGGTCTTCGCCGCCCGACCTGGCCAATGGGCCCGCGCGTACTCGGCCGCGAAGGCATACCAGCTCAGCTGCGACGGCCCCCGGGACTCGTGAGGGGAGCTGCTGCCCTGGGCCAGGCCCACACGGATGGCCCGCACCAGCTCCGCACCGAATTCACCCGCCAGACCCGCGACCACGCTGTCCCGGTCCTGCCTCCCATCACCATGCGGCTGCGCCGGGGATCGGCCCGCCAGCTGATCGGGGTCCGGTGCAGCACCGTCGTGATGCTCGTTCAGGTCCATGCCCGCCTCCTCGTGATCGACGGGGCATGGCTGCCCGGGTTTTCCAATCGAACATCCCCCAACACGGGTGTACTCGGGTCGAGCAGGGTTGACAGGCGGCGATTGCCGTATGGCCGGTGCTGAAGGCTTATCGTCTGCGCGTTTCGCCGACAGGGACGCCGCACCGCCCGGCCTTGGAGTGGACTTTGTCCGCCTCGGTGTCGAACTGGCTACCGAACCCATCGCCCGCCATGCCGCCAGCTTCCTTGCGGACGCCGGCTTGCATGGCGACAGGCACGCCTCCTGGTGCGGTGCTCCTGGAACGTACGGCTACACCAGCGCCGGAACCCGAATGCAGTGCCGACACGGCACGGGCAACGCCTACCGGTGGCGTCACGCCGGCTGAAGAAGTCGGAGAGCCAAAGCGATCCCCGCCGAGATCGATGCACGACCGAGCCTGCGCGTTGCAGCTTGCGCTCGAACCCGCGGGCTACTGTCGGTGACAAACTGGGGCCTAGTGTGACTGGTCGAGATAGATGTCACCGATTCGGCGGCCGACCTGGGCTTCAGTGGTGCAGTGGTCGCGATTCTTGTCACCAGATGGTCGGGCCTGTTGTCACCTGCTCCGACTTTTCCATCCCGGTTGTCACCCAGCGTGCTGCGATTCCACTGCACGAAGAGGTTCCACCGGGCGGTCAGAAACCCCATCTGTAGAGGCCACCGCCCGCCGGTAGGTCGTTCAACTCGCTGCTGCTGAAACGCAGGTGCCTAACGACGTCGGCGAACACCTGGACGCGTAGCAGCCCTGGGCAGCTCGCGCGAGCCCGGGGCCGGCGTCGGCCGGGGCGGAATCCCGTAGCGATGTCCGAGGCTGGTCCCTACAGTCACCGCATGGCTACCGAGGACGAACACCCGCCCCAGCCCGACATCGCCGCAATGCTCACTGACCAGACGAGCGCCTGCAGCGCAGCACGCGCCGCCATCGCCGATGGCGGCGAAGTCATCGTCTGGGACGGACTGGTCCCCGCTTCACGGCACGTCGGCGTCTTCCGGATACGCCTGAGGAGCGTCGAAAGGCACGGAGGCACGGCGCTCGGCCTCGACGAATCCATTCAGATCCTCAGGCAGCACGGCGACGAGCCGGTGCGCACCGGGTGCATCACAAGCCGGTCCGTCGCCTTCACGCTGTTCCTCAATGCGGACGCGACACAGCTACTGGCCTGCGGGGGCGTCAAACGCGAAGCACCGAAGGAGCCGTGACGGCGGCGGTGCCACCGGTTTAATCCTCACGCCGAGCGGCCCACGCTCATTACCCTGCCGCTCATGCCCAGCGCCACAAGCCCCGCCGACACCATGTTCCAGCGCCTCTTGTGCTGCGTCTGCGGCCAGAGCACCGCCGACGCCGACGACTACGTACTCCTCGGGATCAGCGCCCCCGGCATCCCTACCGAGCAGTGGCTTGGCGCGCACGCCGAACACCTCAACAACGTCCTCGCCCGCGGCTTCTCGGTCGAGGTGCACAAGATGTAGCCCCCGGGGGTGCGGCGGCCCCGAGCAGCTCACGCGAGGCCCGTGTGACTGATCAAGCGACCAGGTGACATCTATCTCGACCAGTCACACCTGGAACCTGTGCGGCCGAGGTTCGCCCGCCGTTGTCAGTGGAGACTGGCATGATGCCCCGCCATGGGATCGAGAGACGACAGTGATGAGGCGTACGTGGTCGGCCTGTGCGACCAAATCCTCGGCGAGACGGCCCTGACCCAGCACAAGTTCGACTGGCTTCTAGGAGACCCCGGCACGAGCGGGCGACGTGCCAAGCTGCCTGTCGACGCGTACTGGCCCGGTCACCGGCTTGTTGCCGAATACCGGGAGCTGCAGCATGACCAGCCGATGCCCCACTTTGACAAGCCTGACAAGCTCACCGTCAGCGGCGTCCACCGGGGCGAGCAGCGGGCACTGTACGACGCCCGCCGCGACACCGAGATCCCCGCTCACGGGCTGCGGCTGATCGTGATCCGCCCGGCCGACCTCGACGCGGACGGCCGCGGACGGCTACGCCGCAACCAGGACGCGGATCTGGCGGCACTGCGGAAGATCCTGGCGCACGACAGCGACGAGGACCGGGTCACCGACGCCTTCCGTACGTGGTTGCTGGCCGAGGGCTGGACGGCGGTCGATCCCGCCGACCCCTGGGCCGACGTCGAAGCGGTGCGCGGCGACGAGCGGTTGATCTGTGAGGCCAAGGGCCGCACCAGTGAGAAGGGCACCGACGCCGACATCGCCTACGGGCAGCTGCTGCGCCGTATGACGAGCCAGGACTCCCGGATACGGTACGCGCTGGTCATGCCGTCCTCGTCCGTGAAGGCCGTCGAGCGCGTTCCGGCACACGTCCGCGAGCTGCTGCGTATCGACGTGTACGAGGTGACGGACGACGACGTGGTGCGTCAGCTGCCGACGTAGGCGATTTCCATCCTGCCCCGTCGCATATCCGCGCCAGGCGACCTGCCAGAACATCGTCGTCGCCAGCGGGCCTTCTTTGGCCTCGGACGACCTGGGGCTCCGGCCCGGCCGCTGTGAACATCACGACCCTTCGGGAGGCTGTTCAGCGGCTGGTACGGCAGCTGTCGGCCGGCTGATGTGGCTCCGCGCTCTGCCCCGCAGGAACCGGAGTGGAAGAATGCGGCCCCGATGTGAAGCGTGTGTTGGTTCACGGTGCGATACAGCATCGTTTGGAATGGGGGGTAGCCATGGGGTTGGCCATGTGCCCGTTGTGCAGCGAAGACGAGGACATCGAGCTGGTCCGCAACCTGGAGGGCGGGCGTCGGCTCGTCAAGCACCGGTGCGGTTACACATGGGAGCACGGCACACCTACTGACCCGAAGAAGCAGCCGTCCCACTCCTTCAACGACCTCAAGGCCCGTTTCCCAACTGCCGAGGATGTCGAGCCCGAAATGCTGGAACGCGCCGACCGGCTCAAGGCTCAGTACCTCACCACCAGACCGGGCTTCGACCCCGAAGTAGCGGCCTACTGGGAGAAATACCAAAAGATATTCTCGCGCGAAGGTCTGCGCACGTGCGACCCCAGGGCTCTGAAGGACTTCGCCAACTCCGACATCGGAGCCCACCCCGGCAACCAGTCCATGTTCAACGCCGCGTGGAACACCATGGGCGACGCCGTAGCGGCAGAGGCGACCCGCCAAACCATCGAATACCTCCTGTACGGGTCTGACGACGAACCGCGCGAGGACCGGCTGCAACAGCTCCTGAACGGCACCAAGCCGTTCGCGATGACCGGCTTCAAGGAAGCCCTCCTCACGAGGGTTCTCTGCGTGGTGGAGCCCGAGCGGTTCCTGTCCATCCTGAAATACACGACGGAGGCGGGCGGTAAGCGCGAGATCGCCCGGATGGTCTACGGATTGGAACTGCCGGCGCCGGAGTCGGTGAACTGGACCCTTGGCCGGCTCATCTTCTGGAGCAATGACCTTCTGCACGCCCTCGTCGGCGAAGGATTCGCTAACCAGCAGCACTCCGCCGCGTTCCTGTGGTGGGCAAAGGGCCAACCCGCGGAGTCTCGGTAGGTGAGCGCCGCTGACGGATCACCGAGGAGCATCGTGGCAGTTCGGCCATCTGCTTTTTCCCTGAGCGATTAGGAACACGACGGGCGGGTGGGGGCTTCTGACAACCTCAGTTTCCAGTGCGCTTCGCCCCGTCAGGTGAGAGACGGGTTCAGCGATGCGAACTTGGATCAGCAGTGCGAAGTGGCATGAGTGAGCCCAGCCCTTGGCACAAGAGTTGTGGAGATCGTTCTTGTTCGCGTCTCCGCTTCGAGCGGCGCAACATAACCCGGGATCGCCGGTTAGCCAAACCGGCGATCATGCGGATCATTGATAGTCCACCGCCACCACCCTGCCGGCACGTCGAAAGGCCGCATTCCGCACCAGCCCACAACTTCAAACGACAGCCGCCGGCATGCACGTCCCAGGTGCGGCCGAGTCTTCCGGCGACCCCTTCGGGCGCCGCCGACTCACCTGTGGTCCACACGCGTAGGGCTACGACGCAAAAGGGCCCACAGCCCCCGCTGCACAGTCCACCCTCGGAATGCACTGACCGGCCCGAGCCAGCCTTCGCCCGCCGCCCTGCACAACTTCTCCGCCCTGGACCTGCCGCCCGACGAACTGGTCGCCCTCCTGGACGAACAGCCGTCGGCGATCCGCCGCAGCGTCCGACTCGCATGTTCGCTGTCGGGGCCATGAGAGTCCCGCCTTCCGGCCAACGCCACTCACCATGCGAGGCAGGTCCGCGGCGTCGGCCCAGCACAGCGTCGACTATGGGCTGCCCGTCGAGCCCTCACTGGAAGCCGGAAACTCAACATGGACACCCGCTCCCACACATCCGGATGAAAAGCCGTGGGGCACGGTCGCCGACCATCGTTCGCCCCCGACACCGCGCGGGAGCTCCCTCATCGAGCCGGGCGCACAACCGGCTCACTTCGCTCGTCCCACGCACTCCGGACCGCTGCCCTGTTCGATTGAAGGGCGCACCATATACCCCTACGCTTGCCCGAGGAAGTCGTGATCTACGTCATGGTGCATGGATCGACCGCCACAGGGAATGATCGAGGCAAGACGAGCAAATAGGGCATTTCATTTCTGCGGGACATGCGCGGGACGGCGAGCCTGACAAACCGTCAGGTAAGCCTCTGACCTGGGAAAGCGTGCGGGAAGCTGACGGCCTCCGGAGCCGTGTGCGCAGGTTCGAATCCTGCCGGGGGCACCTTGATTTAGGTGCCCAAAGACCCCGTCACCAGCGGAAACGCTGGAGCCGGGGTCTTCGCGTATGTGCAGGCGGATGCAGCCCGGAGCGGGCATATGTCGGCGTCTGTGGACGAGGCGTGGACGGGATCTTGGATCATCGCCGCAGGTCGCCGAACGCTTTCCGACGACAGGGCGACTGGCACGCCCCCGGTCGTGAAGTCTGCGGCACCCGACTGCTTAGATCGCCGACATGACGGACTGGTCGCAGCTCAAGCACGCCTACGGCACGGCAGAAGACGTCCCCGGTCTGCTCGACAGGGTGAGCCAAGCCCCGAACGACTCAGACTGGACCGAGCTCTGGTCGCGCTCGTGCCATCAGGGCACCGTCTACTCGGCAAGCCATGCCGCCTTGCCGGCCCTACGAGACATGGCGCGCCAGTGGTCGCCTGCGAACAGGCAGCAACCACTCTTGCTGGCCGGCGCCATCGCGGCCAGCACCGACCAGCCATATGGCGAGCAGGATCCCCACGTGGCCTACGCCTCAGAGATGTCCGACCTGCTGCAACTGACGGAGGAAGCTCTTCGAGATCCGAGCCTCAGCGATGACCCCAGAACCTATGTCTACTTGCTCGCCGCACTCCTCGGCTTCGAAGATGTCGCGGTTTGGGGCGAACAACTCGACGGCCTGAATGATGACGAGTACGAAGTTCCCTGCCCCGCGTGTAGCGCCGAGAACTTCATAGCCTTCGGTGAGTACGGCTTCTTCTCGACCACGGACAGCATGTACATGAATGAGACCGCGGCAAAGAAGATCCCTCTTCAGCCTGCAGACTCCTCAGCGCTGGAGGGGCTTGCCCAAAAACTGCACAGTCGGGCGCTAGCCGACAACCAGGCCGATGTCGCGGACAAGTTGACCTATCTTTTCGGTAAGGCGCAATGCGCCGAGTGCGACGCTGTCTTCAGCGTCGCGGATGCCGTTGCAACCCGCTGGGACGGGTAAACCGCTTCCGGCAGGGATGACTGACCCCTCGCTGAGACGGATTGCCTCAGGCCTGGCTCCAAGCCTGTCGATGGCGAGCGACGCCGTACACCTGCTCGACCTGTTCGGCTGTCAGCACCCCCGAGAGCGGAGCCAGTGCCGCCACCTGACGGTCCTGATACACGCGCACGCTGAGCTGGGTGGCGACCACTTTCAGATCGGTGACGCCGACGAAGACGAGCACCGGCTCCACCGGTACGGGGAAGCCGCAGTAATGCTCAAGCACTCGGGCCACTCGCTTGGCCTCTGCCCGGCTCTTGCGTGCGTAGGGCGCCGGCTTTCCGTGGTCGACCTTCACGGAATCGTCGCCGACCCATACGGCCCTTCTGTGGTGGTGCTTTGTGTTGATGCTGAACACCCCGCCCGGCCCAATCAGCAAGTGATCGACATCCACCTTGTCAGCCAGGGGAAGGGAATGCAGGACCCGCCAGCCATGGCGTGCCAAACGGTTCAGCTCGGCGCCCACCCTCTTCTCCCCCGCTATTCCCTTGCGCCAGGAGTCCCACTCTGTGCGACGACGCAAGAGCTGTGAGAAGAGCCGCTCAATCAGACCCACCCCGGATTTGTCGAGCAGGTCCCGGAGGGACTCACCAGGGCGGTTGGTGGACAGGTCGTCGGCCGACGTCAAAGGCGGCAGCATGGGGCGCGATTCAGCCTCAGGTGCCCCCTGCGACTTAACCGACTCGGAGTCGTTCCGTAAGTGGCGTGTCAGCACGGCAATCACGTCGTCGCGATACTCGGCGACCAGGACCGTAATGTTCCCTGTCCTGACGTCCGCCCAGGCGACCGCGGTGCCATCCGGCAGGTTCGCGTACAGACGATCCTGTCCGTACCGCTTCCAGCGCGTCACCGTCAGCTCCACGAGCCCCCCTCGTCCGCTCTCGGCTCGAAGCATCGCAGCAGGTAGCGCTCAAAACGAGAGAGGCCCCGGACAAGATGCCCGGGGCCTTGGTGGGGTGCAGGGTGTCTCACTCGTACTCGCGCAGAAGGTCCTCGATACGCCGGTTGGCGACGTCCTGCCGTCCGTCGAGGCACTTCGCGTAGCGAGTCAGCAGCACCTCGACGCTGTTGCCGGCGCGCTCGGCGACCTCGGTCGGGTCGACGCCGGCGTTGAGCCACGTGGACAGTGCGGAGTGACGGAGGTCGTACGGCCGACTCGCGAGCGGCGAGGAGGCGGCGGCCGGCGGGAGCGCGAGGAGCCGGGCCTCCTGCCACACGCGGTAGTAGGTCGAGGACGGGACGACCGAGCCCTTCTCGCTGAAGAAGAGGCGCCCGTCGTCCGCCGTGCCAAAGGTGGCCAGGTGCTCACGGAACACGGCGACGAGGTGAGGCGGAATAGGTACCCGCCGGACGTCCTCGGTCGGCCGGTTCTTCAGCCCGCGGTCGTCGTGGGTCTCCCCCGAGTCGGTCCACTGCTTGCCGACCGATGGGCGGGTTCGGTGGAGCAGCGCCGAGCCCCAGCCCTGTGCCGGGAGGATCAAGTCCGTCTCGGCGAGGCCGACCGCTTCAGCTGGCCGGAGGCCACCGAAGTACATCGCGGCGAACAGACCCACGAGACGACGGCCGCGGGCACGCCGGTATCCGCCCACATAGGAGACGGCCGCCAGGAGGTTGCGAGCCTGCTCCGGGTTGGCGACGACGCGCGGGTCAACCTGGTTGGACACCTTCGGTTTCTGCCAGCGCACAGCCGTAATGGGGTTCTCCCGCAGCTCCCCCAGGTCGACCGCGTAGTTCGCGGCATTGACGAGCGTCCGACGCTTGCGCCGCACGGTCTCTGCCGCTGCCGCTGTGCCGTCGAGCTTGAGCTTCAGCGAGTCGAGAACGGCGCGGGCCGTGGCCGGCTCAGCAAGATCGGCGAGCGGTCGGGAGGCCTTGGACACCCAGTGCAAAACGTTCCGTACGTCGTCCGGGACTTCCCGATCGTCAGGCCCCGGCAACACGAAGGCCCAGTTGCGCAGTGCTTTGCGGATCACCTCATCGGACGGCCGTCCGGCACGCTCGTCGAGGAGCTCCAACGTCACGCTGGTGAGGGACTCGTTGATGCCGTCCCTCGTATTGGGGGCGGCATGGGGCCACTTCATGGCCAGGTACCTGAGGGCGAAGGCGTACCAGGACACGGCCGACTTCTTCTCTTCCATTGAGGCTGGGAGGCCCGACTCGGTGTCGAACTC
Source organism: Streptomyces sp. NPDC001027 (assembly GCF_040299045.1). Lineage (NCBI taxonomy): Bacteria > Bacillati > Actinomycetota > Actinomycetes > Kitasatosporales > Streptomycetaceae > Streptomyces > Streptomyces sp. NPDC001027. Next base: position 13,361 of record NZ_JBEPBI010000004.1, on the reverse strand, counting down.
TTCACCGTCGCGCATTGCTCGCATGAGCTTCGTGCGGAAGTGGTCGGCGAGCGCCTTGGTGCGGAACGACTCCGAGAGCACATTGCCGGCAACGGACCAGCGGACACCGTACGAGGGCGTTTTGGTGTCCCGTTTACGAACCGCCCAGACCTTCACGTCAAGGGACTTCACGCCGCCGCCTCCAGCCGTCGCAGCCACGTGGTGAAGTCACTCCGCCACACCCGGAGCTCTCCGTTGGGCAGCTTGAAGGCGGCTGGCCCATATCCCAGCTCCCGCCAGCGGTAGAACGTCCGGCGAGAGACACCACCCAGCTCATCCAGGACCTGGCGAACAGTCATCAGCTCGTCGCGACGGGCGTCCATGTCGGTTCTCCTTCCGTTCCGGGGGCGGGTTCGAGGGATGCGGACAGCCAGGCTTCGGCCCGGGAGAGGCCGGTTCGGGCGAAGACCCAGTGCGAGAGGACGAGGGTCGTTTCCGTGGGTTCTGCCTCAACCACCGCGGCGACCTGTGCGCGTCGCCAGTCGGCGCGGGCGGTGCGCAGCGCGCCGAGGGTGGTGGAGTAGCGGCGGGACTTGGTGGAGAAGTGGCCGCGGAAGCCGAGCATGTGAGCCCAGGCCCGTAGGCGGAGCTCGGCGAGCTCGGGGCGTGCCCCGAGGGTCCAGGCGACGCGGATCATGCGTCGGGCATGGTCGGAGATGCGGGCTTGGGCAAGTTCGGCGAGGAACTTCAGCGGGCGGTCGAGGGTGCCGATCGCCGTCTCGGCACCCTTGGTCGCGTACTTGGCGATGTACGAGGCCACGGCCCGCTCGGTGAGCTCCTGGCCGTCGTCGAAGTCGGCGGATCGGATCGTGCGGACGTCGAGTTGGCGGCCGAAGGCGAAGGTGTGTGCGCGTCCGTCGATGGTCGGGCCGTCGACGCGGGCGGCGGTGGCTGCGGCCTGGATTGCGTCCGTCAGGAGCTCTGCCGTCGCCCAGGCGGGCGGTGGGGTGTCTCCGCCTTCCGGGCCGTCGATGCGGATGACCGCGTGGAAGTGGACGGCTCCGCGCTTCTGGTACTCGGCGACTTTGGCGAAGGAGACGCGTGCGTGGTCGCGGAAGGTGCGTTGGGTGAGGTTGGCGCGCTTGGCGATCTCCCGGCGGAGGTAGATGGAGAAGCGCCGCCAGAGGTGCCCGGCGTGGGCGTTCCAGAGGACGGCTGCTTCGTAGTCGTAGCGGTCCGGGTCGAGGGGCGTGCCTAACGTGCTGTCGTTCTCGTCGTGGCGGGCACCGCAGCGGCAGGGGCGTCCGTCGGTGCGGCGGTTGTGGACGGGGCCGAAGCCGGGGGCGGTGAAGGTGGCGAAGACGCGCGGGTGTGTGGCGACCTGGTCCGAGGTGCCTTTGCCGCCGCGTAGTCCGGCGGTGATCAGGTGGTAGGTGTCGCGGCGGTAGGTCTCGGCACAGGCGGGGCAGCGGGTTGCGCGGCGGTTGTTGCAGCGGACGAGGAGTTGGCCGGCCGGGAGGGCGGTCGAGTCGAGGTGGTGCAGGGTGCGGCCGATTTCGCCGGTTGTCGTGTCGACGGCGTATTCGGTGCGGTGGCCGTCGAGGCGGACGGGGTGGGTGCAGCCGCCCAGGCCGGAGAGTTGGCGGGCCAGCTCAGGCATGGTGCCGAGAGAGGCCAGCATGGAGAGTTCCGCCAGCGGGGGCGGAGTCTGCCGGGTGATGATGGGTGTTCCTTTCGGCTGTTTCTGCGGTTGGGAGGGACGGCCCCGGGGCGGCGGGATGCTTGGCGGCGTTTGCCGCCCCGGCGGCCGGTCAGCGCCTGTTGGCGTTGTTGAGGAGCGAGCGCAGGACCACGGCGGCGATGGCCACGGACATGGCCGTGACGGCGACGGCCGCCAGGAGCGCGGTGAGGACGACTCCGCCGATGAGGACGGCGGCGACCGGGCCCGCGTAGGGGCTGAGCGAGTGGCCGGCGGCGGTCGGAGCCGGGTTGTGCTGGTGCTGCTGCGGGATGAGGGTCGGCGGCGGAGTGGGGACGTCGGGCAGCTTGGGGCGGAACATGGCGGAGCTCCTTTCAGCGGTTGTCGCCGTTGACGACGCCGACCCCGGAGCGGGTGCCGGACTCGATGGCGGGGGCGAGGAAGGTGTGGGAGAGCCAGAAGCCGAACAGGGCGATCACGACGGCGACCCACATGCGGACGCCCAGGAACTTGATCGCGGCCCAGGCGATGACGCCCAGGACGAAGACGAGCGGGAGGGAGACGGTCACGGGATCTCCTCAGCGGACGCGGCAGCGGTGGGTGCGGGCAGCGAGCTCGGCGGCGGCGCGGGTGTCGAAGTCGTTGGAGAAGCCGCAGCGCGGGGCGGTGCAGACGGCGGTGTGCTTCTCGCGGCCGCGGCCGTCGTAGGCGGTGCCTACCTGGACGGGTCCGATGCGGACGACTCGGCGGAAGCGGCGGTTGGCGGGCATCAGGGCAGCTCCTTCGGTTCGTCGTGGTTCTGGTTCTCGCCGGTGAAGTCGGCGACGTGGGCGAGCAGCCAGCGCCGGATCTCCGCGCCCTCGTACTCGTCGGCGGTGAGGATCACGGGTTCGGCGATGAGCATTGCTTCGGTGAGGCGGTTCTGACGGGTCAGCTCGGCGGCGCGGTTGAGCGTGCGGAGCGTGGACGGGTGCAAGGTGGAAAGTCCTCCGAGATCAGGTGAGTTGTGCGGCGATGGCTTCGGCGAGCGTGAGCGGAACGCCGAGGCGGGTGCGAAGGGTTGGGGTGTCGATGTCCGTTCCGGTCCGGGTCCGGTGGTCGTCGGCGACCTTGCGGGCGAGGGCGACGAGGGCGGGTGGGACGGGGGCGGCCGTGGGCTGCACGGCCGGACGTGGAGCAGCGGCGGGCAGCTCAGGGGCAGTCGTCGTGACGGGCGTGGCGGGTGTCTCGTCCTGGTCCGACACCGGCGCCTCGTCGCGATCGGGGGTGCCGTGCGCGAGGAGTGTTCCGCCGAGGAAGGCGACCGCGGGCCATCCGGCGACGAGGATGCGCAGCCAGGCCGGGACGTCGCCGAGGTCGAGCAGGCCGGCGGTGGCGACGTTCGCGCCCAGAGACGCGACCAGGGCGACGACGAACCAGCACCAGCCGGCGGCTTTCGCCGTACCGGAGCGCAGCCGCCGCCAGGCCGCAACGAGGAGGAGGTCAACGCTGATCGGATAGGCCCACGCCTTCCAACCGTCCTGCCCGGCCGCCGCAGCGACGTCGTGCAAGTGAGCGAAGGAGAGCGCCGCGGCGATGGCCGCTTGGATCAGGATGGGGTCGATGCGGATGCCGGGGGTGCGCATCGATCAGTCCACCTGTGTGTCGGAGGCGAGGCGCGCGGTAGGTACCGGTTCGGGGCGGTCGAGGGCGACAGGCGGGACGTACGGCCGGAAGGGCGTGAGCGCCGGAACGTCCGGGGCGAGGTGGGCCGTCTCGCGGCAGGTGGCCGCGGCAGCGGCGAGGGACAGGTACGGGGTGCGGATGCGGGACCAGCCACCGGAGGTGTCACCGGCCACAGCCAGGCCCGGCAGCTCGGCGGCGATGGCGCAAGAGGCGTCGACCGCTTCGGGGGCGATGTCCCCCAGAGCCATCTTGGCCGACGCTTCGTCGTTGACTCGGTGGCAGACGCGGCCGGTGAGCTGGGCCCGGAGCATGGTGGCGCCCTTGCCCAGCTCGGCGCCGAAGCGCTGCCCGCAGACCTCCAGGTAGATGCCGGCCGCCCGGCCCAGCTGGGCGAGGCGGATGAGGTGGGTGACCATCTCGTCCCGTCGTTCCTCGTCCTTGCGGGATGCGACGAGGAAGAGTTCAGCCACCTCGTCGACGAACAGCACGATGGGGGTGGGCCGTTCGCTCTCGGGCAGCCCCCAGATGTCCGAGGTGATCTCCTCGTCGCGGGTACCGGGAGCGATGCCCTGGCGGGCCTTGATGAGGTCGTATCGGTCCTCCATTTCCTTGACCAGGACGGGCAACAGCTCGGCCGCCTCGTCCGGGTCGGTCGCCAGCGCGGCGAAGCGGGAAGCGAACGGGGCCAGCTCGACGCCCCGCTTGCAGTCGACGCCGACCAGGGCGACAGGCTGCCGCGCGAGCCCGGCAATGAGGTTCCGCAGGTACATGGACTTGCCCGACAGCGTCGCGCCGAGGACGAGTCCATGCGGCACAGCGCGGTAGTCCCGTAAGAACGCGGTCGCGTCCTCCCGCAAGGCCACCGGCACTTTGAGGAATCCGCCCTCGGTCCGCCGCGGCATGCGCACATTGCGCAGGACGTCGAAGCCGATGAGACGCAGTTCGACGACACCGGGCTTGACGTCCTTCACGTACACGCCGTGCACGCCCCAGGCGTGGCGGAGCCGTTCCGCCGAGGCGGCGACGTCGGCCGGTTCCTGGCCGGGAGCGAGGCGGAGCCGGACGCGCAGGCCGGTCGTAGTGGGCCGGATTACGCCCCGCCGAGGCGGGACCGGCCGGATCTCACGTCGGCTGGTCGCCTTGATGGCCAACACCCGCAACCGGGAGGGCTCGACGGTCAGACCGCAGGCGTCCATGGTCGAGGAGTACGAGGCCAGCAGCCGGGCCACCGAAACCGGCAGCCCGACCGTGGACCAGTACGCAGCCGGGTTGGCGTGCCGGACGTAGGCCGCGCCGCCTATCGCAGCGAGGGGTGCGCCCAGCTCGGCCAACATGATCAGGTCCGTCACGACGATCAGCCCGCCTGAGCGACCGGGACCGGGAAGGCACCCGGCGCGATCGCGGTGGCGCGGTAGGCGATGCCATGCCGCTGCTGGCCGTTGAACACGCTCTCCCACGGCCGGGCGATGAGCCCCGGCAGGGACACGGGAGCGCCGACGGTCAGACCCTCCGTCACACCGCTTTCGGGAACGGTGACCTGGATGAGCGACGAGTCCCCCTCGTCGATGAAGACGACGCCGACGGTCATCAGCGCCTCACCGCTCACGGCGTCCTTGGCAATCTCACCGGTCTGCCGGTCACGCACCTTCGGCGCCGGCGCTTCGGTGAGCAGGATCGTCGCGGTCGAGGCGTCAACGCGGATCACACGCACAGAAAGTTCTCCTTCTGAGATGAATCAACTCGTCACCTGACAGGTTGACTTAGCAAGTTCGAAGCCAGGGGTGCCAAGTTGACTTGTCAAGTGGCTTGGTGGTCGTCAACGAGCGGACGCGGTAACGCAGGCGCACCATGAAGCCAGCCACACGGAGGAGGGCGGACATGGGCAGAGAACACGGTGCTCAGGAGCCGCAGTCGTGGGATCCACGCGAGCCGCAGACACCCGCAACGCAGCCGGATGACTGGTCAGCACAGCCGCAAGCACCGGCAAGCAGTCCACACGAGAGCAGGGCACCCCGACCAAAGAAGCGACATCGAGTCTTCCTCTGGATCTTCCTAGCCATTGAGGTTCCCCCGCTGCGCGGGAGTGGCTGACTAGCAGGTCAGGGCGGGTTGACGTGGTTTCAGGTTCACTGGTTCGGCCGCTGCCTGGTCGGCGTAGTGCTTCTCTTCGAACTCGATGGGACTGAGGTAGCCGAGGCGCTTCTGGATGCGGCGGGGGTTATAGAAGCCGTCGATGTACTCGAAGAGCGCGAGGTTCGCCTCGGCTCTGGTGTCGAAGGTCCGTCCGCGGATGCACTCAGTCTTGATCAGCATCCACAGGTTCTCCGCCAGGGCATTGTCGAAGGAGTCGCCGACCGAGCCCATGGATGCTTGAACACCTGCTCTGACCAGGCGAGTTGTGAGCTTGATGGACGTGTATTGCGTGCCGTGATCGGCATGGTGGACGAGTTCGCCGGGGGTGACCTCGCGGCTGGCCAGTGCGTACTCGAGGGAGGTGAGGACCAGGTCGGCGTCCGCGCGGGCGGAGGTCTCCCAGGCCACGACTCGGCGGGAGAAGGCGTCGCGGATCGCCGACAGCCACAGTGGCCCCTCCAGGGTGGGGATCATGGTCAGGTCAGTGACCCACAACCGGTTCGGCGCGAGTGCGGTGAAGTCGCGTTGCACCAGGTCAGGGGCGAGGTCGGCGTCTGGGTCGCGGCGGGTGAAGCTCTTGCTCCTGCGGGGGCTGATCCCGGCCAGGCCGGCCTGGCGCATGAGCCGCTCGACCCGCTTGCGGCCGACGTGGACACCCTCGCGCTGCAGGACGGCATGGATCCTGGGCGATCCGTAGATCCCGCCGGAGTCCTGGTGGATCCGCCGGATCTGCCCGGTCAGCTCGGTGTCCTGGCGGATCCGTTCGCAGGGGTCCTTCTCAGCCTGGCGCCAGCGGTAGTAGGTGGAGGAGGGGATGTGCAGTTCCCGCAGTACCGGCTCGACCCCCAGGTGCGGGTGCTCGTCTAGGAGTGCGGTCACCTGGGCCGGGTCGGGTCGAGCTGCGCGGCGAAAAAAGCCGAGGCCGTCCGCAGGACCTCGTTCGCCCGGCGCAGGTCGCGCACCTCGCGCCGCAGCTGGGCGAGCTCGTTCTTCTCTTCGGTGGTGAGCAGGCCATCCCGCTCGCCGGCGTCGGCCTCGGCCTGCCGGATCCAGTTCCGCAGGGCTTCGTGATGCACGCCGAGTTCCTCGGCCATCCGGCGGATCACCGGCTTCGGCTCGGCGGTCCGGTACATCCGCACCGCACGCTCACGCAACTCCAGCGGGTACTTCCTCGGGGCAGGCATCGTCTGGGCTCCTCTCATGAGACCCATCTGACCTGCTGTCACCTTTCCCCGCATCTCGGGGGAACCTCACATCCAGATCCTGTTTCTGATCGGCGTGATCATGGGAGCCGCGAGCGGCAGCGGCACCCCCGAAGACTGCCGAGGGCTCACCGGCGACAACCTGAAGTTGTGCGAGGACGCCGACGACGTCGGAACCACTATCGGCGTGGGACTCATCATTGGACTGTGGGCGGCAGTCGACGTCATCCTCGGATTTACCTACGTGGTGTACCGGCTCGCCACACGACGGGCGTGAGCATCAGCCGTCCCATCCAAGCCGCGGTGGGCGTCCCCAGGTTCAGCCGAGTCGGTACGTGTCTTCGAGTTCCTGCCGGTCAGCAGGGAGCAGCACGTCAGAGACTTGCAGCGCCTGACCTGAGGCGTCGCACGCGACGACCAGGACGCTGAGGACGGGCACACCCTCCGGGAGCTCCAGGAGATCGGCCTCAGAACGCTCGGCCAGTCTGGCCGACACCCGTTCCGTCACGTGATCGAAGCGAACCTTCTTCCGCGTCTCAAGGTGCGCACGGGTGCCGCCGGTCAGGAGATCGGCACTCTGCAAGGCGGTGCCCTCGACCAGGCCGGCGGGGAAGTAGGACGAAACCAGTTCGACGGGTTCACCGTCCTCCACGACCAGGAAACGGCGCATGAGGACCTTAGCTCGCTTAGGCAGACCAAGCACCGAAGCAACGCGCGCGGGAACCGGGACCTGCTCAACAGCGATCAGGCGTCCTGAACTCTGCGATTCGTCGCGCTCCAGCACTTCCCGCCCACGGCGGTCTCTCTGCTCGACACCGGCCGGCCGACCGCGCACGATCGTTCCGTACCCCTGCCGGGACTCCAGCCAGCCATCCCGCTTCAGCAACTCAAGGGCACGCACGACGGTCGGCCGGGACATGCCGAAGGCCTGCACCAACTGATTCTCACTGGGCACCTTCGAGCCCGGAGGGTACGTGCCGTCCTCGATGCGGCCCTGGATCGTCTGGGCGAGGCGTACGTACTTGGGTGCCTCCACTTCATACGCCATGAACGCCGCCCGTCAGGATTGGCCAAGTCAACTGGTCAACCAGACTAGCGAGAAATCCTATGGCGCAGTACAGGGTGCCCGCTCCCGCCTCAGGAAGGCCAGGCATCGGCCATCACGAAGGAGACGACCGTTCCGCCGAATCGACTGGGCCCACAGTGCCAGGAGTCGGCGATCGAATCGACGAGGAGCAGCCCGCGGCCGTGCGCGTCGGCCGCGTCCGGTCGCCGCAGCCTCACCCTCGCCGGGAAGCCGGCGTTGTGCACCTCGACCTTGAGCGACGCGCCTTCCCGGAACCACTCCACTCGCACTCGCCAGACCTCGTCCGACTGGCCGTAGCGGATGGCGTTGGTGACCAGTTCCGAGATCATCAGCACGCAGTCGTCGACCGAGCAGGCCGGGTTGTACGGGGCGATGAACTTACGAAACCAGCGCCGGGACAGGGCCGCGGACTCCGCGACGGGGTACAAGGTCATCGCCCCGAGTCGCGGTGAGTCCTCAGAGGGATAGCGGTCGATCATGTAGGCCATCCGTGCTCACTCCTTGCCGCTACCGTCGCAGTCGAGGCAGCGCCGTTTCGATGCGGCACGGGCGCGGTCGGTGACGACGGAGAGCGCCAGGGCGGAGCGCGAGCTGACCCGCTTCCAACCCCGACCACGGCATGCCCGGCAAGCTAAGTGCCCGCCCTGCACCGACCCCTGACTCGTCACGACCGCGCCCCCTTCTCCAAGTGGCCTTAGCCACTGAATGGATAGTGGCATTAGCCACTTGGGGGATGCAAGCCGTTCGCTGAAATGGCGCGATTCATCAGGTGAGGGGGTAGCCCTGCTCGAACGCCCAGCGCTGCGGCGGGTAAGTGGCTTCGGCGAACTCCAACGGCCGGTCCTGCAGATCGAAGACGACGTGGTGCACGACCAGGACCGGTGAGCCGGACTTGAGTTGCAGGTCCGCCGACTCCTCGTCGGTCGCCTGCCGAGCACACATACGGTCCTCGGTGTAACTCCCCTGCCGTCCGGTCGTGTTCTCGACGTACATCAGCGTGCCCTCTTGGATCCGCTCCGGGTCCAGGAGCCTGGGCGCCCGCTGCCCGACGTCAGGCGCGAACCACGATGTGGAGAGCGTGATGGGCCCGTCCTGGTTGTTGGTCACACGCCGGCGGTGCACTGCCCGACGATCCTTCACCAGACCCAGCGCCTCTGCGACGTAGTCAGGAGCATCCAGCCAACCAGCCGACGTGATGACCGCGTACTCACCAGGCGTGTAGATCTTCCCGGTCTGCCGCGCCCGCCCGTACAACTCCCGTGCGCGTCGGTTCACTTCGAGACTGCGCACATACGTGCCCGACCCCTGCCGCTTCTCGACGAGCCCCTGGTGGCTCAGCGCTTCCAGGGACCGCGCCGCCGTCGGCCTGGACACCTTCCAGTTGGCCGCAAGCTGCCGTTCCGAGGGGACCTCGTCCCCTGGCCTCAGGTCGCCCCGAAGGATCTGATCGCGGATGTAGTGAGCGATCTGGAGATACTTCGGCTGCGCCTCTTCGATCTGAGGCATGTCCCCTCCTCATCCAAGTGGCTATGGCCTCTAGCCACTATAGGGTCGGTGGCCAGACCCCGAGCCCGTAATGTTGAGCACATGACGCGGTTGATCGTCGCAGCAGGAGGAGGGGGCGACGCAGTCGCCGCCGCAATGCTTGACGCCGCCTTGTACGGCGACGATGGCCAGGCGGTGATCCTCACGTACGCGTGGGACCGCCTGTTGGTCGACCCGGTGCCGGGCCCACGCGCCCCTTCCGACTTCACCGGCATACGGCAGCTCACCAAAACCGTGTGGTCAGTGCCGGCTGCGGCCCGCCCAATCGCCCCCGCAGGATCCACCCTCCCCCGGCTCGCCGCTGAGCTCCCCCACACCTTCGCCCTGATCGACCCGCACCATGGCGCCGAAGGCGTAGCGCGCCAACTCGACGAGCTGATAGCCCTCTTGGCGCCGACCTCAGTCGATCTCCTGGACGTGGGGGGAGACATCCTCGCGCGAGGCGACGAACCGACCCTCAAGAGCCCTCTTGGGGACGCTCTGACCCTGGCCGCCTGCTGTCAGGTGAACGCTCACGTGCGGCTCCTGGTGGCCGGCCCCGGCCTGGACGGCGAACTCCCGGCCGACGACGTACGCAGCGCGCTCGGCCACTTGCTCCACACGTTCAGTCCGAAGGACACGGAGTCGGTGAGCGACGTTCTAGAGTGGCATCCGTCCGAGGCCACGGGAATGCTCGCTGCGGCAGCGCGAGGGGCAAGGGGCGTGTGCGAGGTACGCGACGCCGGGCTGCTCGTTCCACTCACAGATGACAGCCCCGGGTTGCACGAAGTCGACATGGACGACGCTCTGCACCGCAACGAGCTGGCCCGCGCGGTCCTGTCGACCACCAGCTTGGACGAGGCCGAGGCCCACAGCCGAGAGGTCTGCGGCTATTCGGAGATCGACTACGAACGCAACAAGGCCGCCTGGCTCAAGGACCAGCCAGCCGTGAAGCTCGATCCGGACGCCGTGCTCTCCGAGCTCGATGCGTTCGAGGACGAGGCCCGACGCCGCGGAGTCACCCACACGACCTTCCGCCACCTCACAGAGGTCCTGAACCTCAACGGCACCCAGCGAGACGACCTGCGCCAGCTCCTCATCAGCAGGCGAGCGGAGCGGTACATAGCGCCCCTGTGGCGGATCGCGTGAGCCTCGAGGACAAGGCACCGCCCAAGGCTGATCTGCCCGATGCGCACGAGATGCTCAGCCAAACGAACTGGGCCACGCTGAACCATGCATACGGACGGGCCACTGACGCGCCCATCACACTGGTCGCGCTCCTGGACGCGGATCCGAGCGTGAGGACCAAGGCACTCAACAAGCTGCACGACGTCCTGCACCACCAGAACACGATCTACGAGGCGACAGTACCTGCAGCCCAGTACGTGGCTTCGATCCTGCCCGATTCGAGGACGCTGCTTCCGGTCGACAAGGCCCGCCACGCCTTCCCCGGATGTCTCCGCGCCGAGCTGTTGCTCTGGATTGCATCAGTCGCGGTCGAGGTGACCGACGCTATGGATGCCGTGCGCCAACTTCATGGGTTCCCGCTGGAGGACTACCCGCCGGCAGTGGCAATACGTGAGATGCGGCCAATCTTGTTCCGCGCCGCGTGCACATACGTCGACGACCCCGACCGCCATGTATGCGAAGCGGCAATCACAGCCTGCATCCCGCTCCTCGACGACGCCCGGTTGCTCGAGCACCGCCCAGCGCTGGTACCCCTGATCCGGCAGGTGCTCGGAACCAGCGATCTATGGCAGCACCGCGAGAGAGCCATCGATGCCCTCGACTCTTGGGGCGAGGACTTCGCAGGGATACAGGGCCAGCGGAACCCCTTCCTGTTCTGCGATACGGACTTGTCGCCAGACAACCCCCCATGGCGTTCAGAACCCGCCGAAGGATGGAGCGACCCGCCACCGTTCTGAGACGCGGAGCTCGTGATCAACAGGTGCCGCCATCTTGTCGGGTCCCAGCTGATGCACGACGTTCTGGTCCCACCTGAGGCTTGACGGTAGGCCTAGGAAACATGAGAAGCCCCGTGGGGCTTGTTCGCTTTCACGTTACGGACGGGGACGTCGGTCGTGCGGCGGATCACGCGGATCTGGCCGTCCAGCTCGACGGCGATCGTCGTGCCCGACACGTGCACGGTCACGGTCCGGCCGGCATAGGGACGGCCGAGCGGGACGGTCTGTCGACAGACCATGATCGTGCCGACCGCGCTGATCCGCCGCTGCACGCTGACCGGCTCCACGCGGGCCCGTGGCGGCGGGCCGGCCGGACGCAGACCCCGCAGCCGGCTGACTTCCTCGCGGGTCAGCGGGTTGGGCCGCACCCGCAGCAGCTCCCGCGAGGCCGGATCGAAGAACGACAGCGTCTCGTCGTCGATCCGGATGCCCACCGCGCGACCGCCCAGGATCTCCGCCGCCAGCACCTGGCGCCCGGCCAGGCCCACCAGGCCACTGTCGTTCACCGCCCGGTCCACCTCGAACGCGGCCCCGTCCCCGGCAGGCAGCGGCGGCGGCCCGGCCACACGCCCTCCCCGGGCGGCCAGCTGCGCGAGGTCCGCCACCGACAGGTGCGAGCGCACGCTCTTGATACGCGTCCCGGCGATCAGCAGATGGATCACCGAAGTGTCCGCCCAGAACGTCACCGTCAGGCCTGAGCGGGCCGGACCGAGCCAGAACTGCTTGCCCGCGACCTGCAGATTCCCACTCGCAGGCACCACCCGCTCGAACTCCACCGACCCGCCATCGTCCACCTGCACCACCTCAGGAAGAGGGACACGAGCAGGCGCCGCCCCGACCGGATCCGGCACCGCAGCGGGAGCCGCCCGCTGCTGCGGGACCAGGGCGAGCACCCCGGGGATCTTCAGGCCCAGCACGTCCCGCTCCTGCTCGGGAACCGGGGTGAACCGGTCGCCCGGAGACTGCATGTCCAGGGCCTGATGCGGGCGATCGGAGTTGTACTCCTGCACCCAACGATCCAGCGCCGCCTGAGCCTCCCCGATGCTCTCGAACACGCCGCAGTCGTCGAGGAGTTCACGCCGCAGGGTCTGATGGAACCGCTCGACCTTGCCCGTCGTGGTCGGCGACGCCGGCTGCGTGAGCCGGTGCGCGATCCCGTTCTCCCGGCAGATCCGGTCGAACAGCACCTCACCACCACGGCCGAACCGGGCGGTGAACTGCTTTCCGTTGTCGGTGAGCACCTCTTCCGGCACCCCGAACGTCTGCAGGGCCCGGGCGAACGCCGCGCACACCGCCCGCCCCGTCGCCCGCTCGACCACCGACGCGATCACGCAGTACCGGGAATGGTCGTCCACCCCGGTCACGATCTTCGCCTCGGTCAGCTCGCCGGTGACCGGGTCGACCAGCATGACCCCGCCGACGATGTCCATCTGCCACAGCTGCATCGCACGCTCGCGCTGCCAGCGCTTGTAATCCGACCGCTTCCGCCGCCGAACCCCCGGCTCGACCAGCCCATGACGGACCAGGATCCGATACACGGTCATCCGACGGCACCGGCGCCACCGCCCCGGACCGCTCCAGCGCATGAGCGATCCGCCGCGGACCCCACCTGGGATGCTTACGCCGCAGCTCACACACAGCCGCCTCCACCTCGGCAGACGCCTGATGCGGACACGAGGCCGGCCTACGTGACCGGTCCGCCAGCCCGGCCAGACCCGAAGCCTCATACCTCGACTTCCACCCGCTCACCGTCTGCCGCGAGACCCCCAGCTGAGCGGCCACCTCCGTCACGGTCGCACCCGCCAGCACGGCCAGGACAGCCCGGTATCTCTGCTCGACAACCGACAACTCCACCAGCGCCAATCCCGGCCTCCCGCCACACGCCGCAACGACGTGCACAGAAAAGCCGATCACGGCCACCGTCAACCCTCAGCTGGGACCGAAGTGTCAAGCATCTCCCGGGACCGGACACAGGTGCCGCCATCTGTTGAGTAACAACCTTCTCTACTGGTTCCAGGACAGCCCGGTATCTCTGCTCGACAACCGACAACTCCACCAGCGCCAATCCCGGCCTCCCGCCACACGCCGCAACGACGTGCACAGAAAAG